>JAUSIO010000019.1 GCA_030647845.1 bacterium | reverse complement strand
CGCCATACCTTTTTATCGGCGCGGGAACTACTACCGCAACCACAGTTGGCACACGAGTTGCCGCTTCTGCTGTATGTGTTGCGGGCATCGGCGTCCCAAACAACATTGCTTTAAGCCAAGCGGCAATTTTGTTTTGCACACGCTTGACCACAATCAAGTACGCCGCAAACAAGCACCAAAGCATCAGGAACGACCAGTAGACAACTTGACCAAAAAATCCGAGGTCAAGACCGGTATAGGGCACTGCCGCAAGTGTGACGTACGGCTTTGTAGTATTGTATGCCACCGGCTGCTGCGGCGCGCTGTAGATCACTGGCTGTGGTGCATAGGCAACCTGTTGCGCAGGCTGGTAATACGTCGGTTGGTTATATGTCGGGGCGGTATAGGTCGGTTGGGGGTGGGTTGTTGGAGCGTACGTTGTCGCTGTCGGCGCGTTGACAACATTCGTGCTGGTATTGTTTATGTTGTTGATACTAGTGTTTGTGTTGCAACTGTTACCTGTGCAGGTGTTGGTCGTGTTGCCGCTGTTTGTAATATTGGTGCTGGTGTTGTTAACATTTGTGTTGCCACTGTTGATTACGTTGCTTGTTGGCGCATTAACCACGTTCGAAGACACCGTCTGTTGGACGGGCTGGGTAGGTTGAGCAGGATATGTATTGTAACTCGGCGTATTGTATGTCGGTGTTGTGTAGTGCGTAGGAGTTGAGTAGGTGGGCGTTGAATATGTTGGAGTGGAATACGTTGGCGTGGTATAAGTAGGGGTTGAATACGAAGGGGTTGAGTAACTAGGTGTGGAATAAGACGGAGTAGAGTAGCTCGGAGTGGTGTAGGAAGTATCGTAATAACTTGGGGTGTCATACGATGTATCGTAGTAGCTTGGGGTGTCATACGATGTGTCGTAGTAACTCGGCGTAGAGTATGAGGTGTCGTAATAAGAACCGCCGCCGCAATCACCGCATCCTCCGCCGTCTCCATATCCGCCGCTGTAATCACCACCGTCACCATAATCTTGAGCGTGTGCAGCTTGCGCAGCGAAAATCGAGAAATGCCCGTTTGAAGAGAGCGATGGAGCTACTCCAAACACCAAGACAAGGCCAAAAACCACTGCACCAGCCTGGAGCGCTATATATTGAAACATATTCATATTTGTCTGGGTCTTATTCATAAACGTCGATATACTATTACTTATAACTTCAATTGTCAAGGGGTCATTTTGGCCCATTTTTAAAAGTCGATTTGCATACAAATCGGCTCTCAAAAAGAGGTCGGGAGAGTCGGCGCGAGCCATCTCCCCAACCAGAAGGATTTTTTAGTGACGTTTTTTTCTGCCGCGACGCCGTTGCAACGCGGCTTGCTCGCGCTTGATTTCCTCGCGGTCGTCCTGCGCACAATCAACGCAGGCGATGCACACGCCTTGAATGTTGAGTATGCGGAGCGCCCAGTTGCCGCACACGCTCGGGCGCAGGAGCACGTAGACCTTTTCGTGCAAGCGGTACTCGTAGCGTACGATTGCTCGAGTCGCCTCGGCGGGCCACTGCGCGGTGTGTGCCACGACATTGTTGACACGACTGCCGCTCCCAAACAGCATCCGCGTAAAGCGGTATCCGTCGGGGATGGTGTCCTGGTAGCCTGCGTTGTTGCGAACAGCGTCTTGTAGTGGAGCGAGCACATGCGGCGGGATAAGCCCACCAGAGGCAAGCGACGCGAATGCTTGCTCGTCCGACCCTGTGTAGGGTCGGACGCCCGGGTGTGTCCAGTCGAAATGTTTTGCCGCCTCCTTACGCCTTGGTCTTTGTGCCGCAAGTGCAAGACTCGGACACGCAACCAGAGCAGTAAGCGAGAGGAGTAACTCCCTGCGCCTCATGTTGTCACCTCTTTATGACGAGCGGGAAAAGTGCGTACTTCTTACCCTGTTGCATCATTTCGCTCAGCAAGGTCTCGCCAGGCACCTTGCCCGGCAATCCGCAAAGCGTATTTTGCCACCCCTTTAAGGAGCCGCCGATGATCTCTGGCGCGTATGCCAGCGGTATGGTTGGCTTGACACAGACCACTGTGACAAGTGCCCCAGTCGGGACAACAAGGCTAGCTTGCGCAAGGTTGTCGCCGCTCGAGATTGGGATTGCGATTTTGAAGAAACCGTTTTCCCTTTTCTCGACCCTTGCCATGCCACGGCAGATTTGTGCGCCACCAAGATACGGTAGCTCCGAGGGCATTTTGCTCACATCGGCTTTGATGTAAAGGTTCAGGGTGCCTTCGCCCGAGTACCGCTCCACCTGGCCGGCTTTCGCCGCCTTGTGGAGGTCGATTGCATAATCGCCGACCAACCTGCCGCGGTCGACAATTGTATCAACCACCGAGCCAGACGATACGGCAAAGAATACGAGGTGGAATTGCCCCACTTGTGGAGCAACGCGTTGCCCCGGTTGGCACGTTTGTGCCAGCGCGTCCGGAGCCACACAGAACAAGCCAAGAAGAAACGCAGCCACGATTGTGGTGATTGCTTTCACTTCTTTAATCCTTCTATAAGGTCCCGCGATGCGGAACCGTGTTGACGATGAACTGCCTCCCACCATTTGGCTTGCGCCATTTGCGAAGACATACTTGGGTAGAAGAAATTCCGACCAAATATGTATTCACAACAGTTGTGAAAAATTTGAAAAATGGATGGAATGGGCGACTGTCTTAAATCGCCCATTCTACCCTAACTTGCCCCTACTCGGTAACCAAACTGGGGCCCCCACCACGTTTGTAACACCGGACGAATGCTTGCTTGGTCTCTTTATCCATCCGAGGCGCTGCGGTTGGCTCATAACCGTCGATGCAGGGGTGTTGCAGAGAAGTCCCCGCGATCCCGCGGTATCCCTCATAGGCGGCACCCGCAGGACCGGGACCCATAATCGCTCGTCCTCGGTTCTCCAGCAATTCCTTGGTGAGCGGTTGTTTTTTGACCCGAGGGCCGGCCGCTCCTTGCTGACCCGCGTAACCCGTAGACGGGCCGGCGTGGCCACGCTGCGGCTGTTGCCGCAACAGCGCCTCCTCCAATTGCCGTCGGTTCATCCGGCGGATGGCTTGGGGGTCGAGTTGCTGGCCCTGCTGCCCTTGCATCTGCTGCTGTTGCTGGCCATGCTGCTGGACCTGCTGGGGTTGTGACGCGACTGGCGGACGTGCCGCCATGGGCGGAGTCGGAGCGGTGTGTGGTGCCGCCACCGGAGTCTGGACTTGCTGCGGCGCCGGTGCCGCAGGTTGCCGCGACACCGGCGGAGCTGCTGTGTAAGTATTCGCCAACATCGTTGGCGAGAAACCCAACTCCTCCGCCGCGAACGCCTGCGACCCGAGCAACAAAAGCGTGGCGGCGAACACTGTCGCCGCGAGATTCCGAAACGTCATCATTTGCGTGTCCTCTGTTTGCTCCCGCCGTGGCGGGAGACTTTTGCGAATTGTGATGTACTTCCGCTTCGAACGTTGACACTGTGCCAACATTTTACGAAGACGTATTCGGCCGCCTCGACTAATTCGAGATGAGCGAATATGCCCCCACAAAGTCTGCCGTAACGACAAACCGGTCTTGCTTGGTCGCAAACGAGTTGCAGGTTACCAAGGTAAGGTGCCTCCCAGCTGGGTTGAGTTCTACCACGTCACGGGTAGCGTTGGCAACCTCTACCCCAACGACGCTGTAGCGATACTCCAGGTCTGCAGAGTAGACGCTCACTATCGAACCTTCCGTAAGGTCTTGGATGTCATCGAACGTTTTGTACACCTGGTTGTGTACAATCGGCAGATAACTGCTGTGCCCAAACAACACCACCGTGCCGTCTTCGCCAAGCATCGCCGAGGTTGGGTAGCGCACCGCGCCGTGGAGCGCGGCTTGGTCGAGTACATCGATGTCGGTCGAAGTTGGGTTCTGCACCACCGCGTCAAGACCAATTTCTTTTGCGACAACACGCACCGGTTGCTCGGAATTCGCGAAAGCTGCAACATCTGATTCTGCAGCGTCCCCTTGCAGACCTGCAGCGGAAGAATTAGATGTTGCAGCGGGAGCGGTCTCAGCGGAAAAATAAGTTTCTGCTGTGGTCGGTGAGTTAAATGCTGTGGTTGCAGATGCATCTGGCGTCGCTCCAACTAGAGAGAGAAAACCAAACGTAGCAGCAAACAACGCAACAAACACAAACACAAACGCGCTGCGGTGCGCTACTATCTGCACTAAAATGCCTGATGTGTTGTGTTGCATACGGTATTGACCCTCAAAAACAGCTCCCAAAGGTCACTAAGAGCTTACACTTGTTTTTAAAGTTTGTCAAGCATGGCGACTTGACAAAAAAATTCGACTATGCTACCCTGCCGCGTATGGAAGAAAAAACATCTTTTAAGGACTGGGCGCTCCGCGCCATCTCTGTGCTCGGGCTTATCGCTATCTTGTTTATCGGCGTGTGGGGTATTATCCAAATTACCCTTGCTGTTCCTGGCTTTTTTGCAGGTTTCGGCAAAAACACTCCTTCGGACACCACCGCTCCCACCGCCGGCTCAAGTACAGTGGCGCAAGAGCAACTCATCCTTAGTCTGCCAACCAGCATCACTTCTGGCCAGCCATTTACCTTGTCGTGGAAACACCAAGGAGGTAGCGGCAATTATGGCTACCTCATTTCGTACTCCTGTGCTACGGGTCTCTCTCTATATGCACCGACACTCTCCGGTACGTCAACAAAAGTTCCCTGCGACACAGCGTTTAATTTTACAAGCGCGACTGAAACCGTGCAGCTTACGCCGACCTTTACTGGCGCCGAGCAAGCCGCAGTAACAGTTAGCGTTTCGGCAAACAAACTCTCTGACAGTTCAATAGCAACAAAAAGTACCGCGACCACAATCGTACTACCGGCATCCTCGGCCTCGACAGCAACAAAGACTGTTGCAACAAAAACCCCTGCGACAAAAACAACGACCCTGCCTACCGGCAGGCAGGTAGTCCCAAGCACTACGTACACTGCTACAAACAAAATTCCTGCACTCTCTGGCTTGCCAAACCTGGTCGTGTATATGACTAGCGCTATACCTTTGGATGGTCGCTTGACGGTGCAGTTCACCATCGCAAACACTGGCACCAACGTGGCGCCCGCTGGCTGGATGTTCGTTGCGTTGTTCCCTCCAAACCAGGCAAACACCTATATCTCTGGGTCCCAGCAAGCACTCTCCCCTGGCGACAAAATCGTTTATACGCTTGGGTTTAGTATTCCGGAATATAATCAAACGCAAACGTCCCCGTTTGTCCCTCCGCAATACCCAAACAACAACTGCGGTTACGCCCAAAGCTACACATACAACGGCGCAGTCAATATACCGAACGCTTCCCTTTACAGTTGCATGATACAGACACAGCAGCAGCTTATGCTCAAACAGGCACAAGCCACTAACTACTACGCAAACCAAACCCACGGGCACGGTGCTTTTGTTGTCAGCGTCGACCCGCAGAACTTTGTCCAAGAGAATAACGAAACAGACAATATGGTAGGCGTTCCATTTAACTAAACCGAGCTTTTGTTGTCCACACAAACCAGCCCCCGCCGAGCGGGGGCTTTGCTATACTGTTTATATATGTTCTCTCTCAAGAATAGGTCACGTTTGCATCGTGTCTATACCGTCTGGGCGGCGGCAGTAGCTATTTTTTTTCTTGTCTCCGCTGTCCTTATTGTGTCAATAGGTATTGTGATTCCCGCCGCGCATGCATCGGGGATCTGCGCGTTCGGCTCCGACATCGGCGGCGGTCTATGTAGGGGGTACCTAACATCCGGTACCAGCTTTACCGTCCCCCTGGACTGGGACCCGACAAACAACACTATCGAAACCATCGGTGGTGGTGGTGGTGGTGCAGGAGGCACTCCTCTTCACGAAGGTGGGGACGGTGGTGGTGGTGGTGCATACTCCAAAATCTCCAATCTTTCTCTGACACCGGGCGCCAGCGTTATCTACCAGGTCGGTGCCGCTGGCACTGCTGGTCCAACCGGTGGCGGGGGCCTGGGTGGCAATGGTGGCGACACTTATTTTTGTGATACCACATCAAACTGTGTAAACATATCCGGAACGGCGGTCAAGGTTGGTGCAAAGGGCGGTAAAGGTACCTTGGTTGACCCGAATGCCCTGGGAGGCGTTGGTGGTGCGGCTGCAAGTGGTATCGGGACAATTAAATACTCGGGTGGTCATGGCGGCACAAGCTCATACTATGATTCCGGTATCTTCGGATATGGTGCAGGCGGCGGAGGGGGCGCAGGAGGCCCCGGTGGCGATGGTAAAAATGGGGGTTCGCCAGTCAGTGATGGGGGTGCCATCGCAAGCGGAGGAGGCGGAGGAAATAGCGCAGGCACTGATGGCCAGAACGCATCTTCCAATACAGTGGGTGGTAATGGCGGCAACAACTCAAGTGCCGCGGGTGGTGGTTTACGTGGTGCCCCCGGCGCCGCCGGCACAAGCGGTGGTGGCGGAGGTGGTGCCAATGGTGGCAACGCAACACAGGCAAATAACAGCGGTGGTGCGGGTGGCGGTGGCATTCAATGGGACGCAACCCACGGTGCAGGTGGTGGTGGTGGTGGTGCCGGAGCACGAACTGCTGGCGGAACAGGAAGCAACGGTAAAGGTGGTGCGGGTGGCGGCTATGGTGGTGCGGGTGGTGGTGGGTTTGACAATGCAAACGGTGGTGGTGGCGCTGGCGCCCAAGGCATCATCGTCATTACCTATGGACCAATACGCGCTAGTACGGTAACCGGGTATGCCTGGTCTGATGCTCCAAACAGTAACCCAGCAGGCGACCGCGGTGTCGGGTGGATACATTTTAACGGGACTAATTACGGCGTAGACGAAGATACTGCAACTGGCGCCTTGAGCGGCCAAGCGTGGTCAGAACATGTTGGCTGGATAAGTTTTGACTCTGCCGATCTTGTCGGTTGTCCGTCTGGCACGTGCTCGGCACAAGTTGACCTCACCACAGGTGCAGTCACCGGTTGGGCGCGAGCGCTTTCTCCAATAACCGACCCTAGTCCGGGTGGTTGGGACGGGTGGATACATCTCAGTGGTAGCAATTATGCGGTGACCCAAAATCCAAGTACCTGCGCATGGTCGGGTTATGCGTGGGGTGGTGATATCCTGGGTTGGATAAAGATGGCAGGGACAGCACAAAGCGGTAGCTTTTACGGAGTTCTTGGTCAAGGTGGCGGGTGTTCGGCACCACCCCCCTCGGCACCAGCCGTAAACCTGTATGCAAACCCAAACGCCTTTACGAACAGTGTAGGAGGAGATAGCACCCTTACCTGGGACTCAACCGGAGCGACCAGTTGCAACGATATCACCAATAGCAATGACGCTTCGACCATTTCGACCGGCGCCTCGGGGAGTGCGTCAAACCTCAATAATGCCACGGGTGTGGTGGCTGCGGTTACGCAGACAATTATCTATACTATTCAATGTTTAAACACTGGCGGCTCCACAAACGGTGTAGTAACCGTTACCGTAAGCGCACCGAGCATCACCTCGCCCGGGTTTTATGCATCTCCTTCTCGTGTAGCAAGAGGCGGCACTTCGTACCTACTGTGGTCTTCGTCCGGTTTCGACTCGTGCACGGTTGCTGATGTAAACGGCAATAGCGTGACCGTCCTTAGTCCAGGCACCTCTTCCTCGGGTACGCAGACACCAGTTGTCGTGACGCAAGCAATGACCTATACGCTGACGTGCACGGGGGTAGACGGCACCGCATCCGCAACAGCAAGTGTGCGCTTGTTCCCTTCTGTTATAGAAAAATAATAAGGAGCGCAGGTTAAATATCTAGGGTTGCGTGTTTTGCGTTTGACTGTATAAACGACTTGCGCATCGAGACGTCTTCGCCCATCAAAATATCAAACACGCGGTCTGCGTCTGCCGCGTCGCCTATAGACACTTGCTTGAGCACGCGCCGCGCCGGGTCCATGGTCGTTTCCCACAGCTCCTCGGGGTTCATCTCGCCGAGACCTTTGTAGCGTTGTAGACGAAATTTACTAGACTTTTTTGTTGATGACGCTACCGAAGAACTCTCTCCTTCCTCGCTCACTGTCGTTCCACTCGCGCCTGTCCTGAGCGAAGTCGAAGGATTCCGCTCGTCAGTTGAGAGTTCTTCGTCCGCTCCCTCTTGCTCAACCTCGGCGTCTTTCCCTAGTATCTTTTCTTTTTCTTCGTCACTGTATACATAAAAAACTTCTTTCCCTTTTTGTATTTTATACAGCGGCGGCTGTGCGATATAGATAAACCCACCCTCAATGAGCGGCTTAAAGTGGCGGAACAAAAGCGTAAGGAGCAGGGTGCGGATGTGTGCGCCGTCGACATCGGCGTCGGTCGCAATAATAACTTTGTGGTAGCGCAATTTCGAAACGTCAAACACATCACCTATCGCCGTGCCGAGCGCAACGACCAAATTTTTAATTTGCTCGCTCGCGAGCATTTTGTCCAAACGCGCGCGCTCGACGTTGAGGATTTTCCCGCGCAGGGGCAGTATCGCTTGTATGCGGCGGTCGCGGCCAGTTTTTGCCGAGCCGCCCGCCGAGTCTCCTTCTACCACAAAGAGCTCCGACTCGCTGGCGTCTTTACTCTGGCAGTCGGCAAGCTTACCGGGCAAGGTCATACCCTCGAGTGCCCCTTTGCGCAAGACGCTGTCTTTGGCGGCCTTGGCGGCCTTGCGCGCCTTGAGCGCAAGCACCGACTTGTTGATAATCGCGCGCGCGTCGTCGGGGTTCTCTTCTAAAAACTCACTGAACGCCTCTGCAAATACCCCGGCCACGGCGCCTTGCGCCTCGACACTCCCAAGTTTGCCTTTGGTCTGGCCTTCAAATTGTATCTCTCGGAGCTTGACCGACACGACCGCCGTGAGACCCTCAAGCACATCCTCGCCAGTCAAATTTTCCTGCGCTTCGCGCAGGATACCGCTTTTGCGCCCATAGGCGTTGAGTGTGCGCGTGAGCGCGGTGCGGAAGCCGGTGATATGCGTACCGCCTTCTTGGGTGTAGATATTGTTTGCAAACGGGAAGACGCGCGAGGCAATGTCGTCGATATATTGGAGTGCTAGTTCCACCGTCACACCGTCTTGCTCCCGTTCTATATAGAAAATATTTTTATGAATCGGTTTTTGGTAGCGGTTGTAAAAAGAAACGAGTGAACGCAAGCCCCCTTCGAAATAAAACGATTGTGATGGGGAACTGGTAAGGGATTCCCGTATATACAATGCCTCGCCTGGCCTTGGCATCTTCGCTTCGTTTTGGCGCGCGTCGACGATAGTAATACGCAGGCCTTTAACCAAATACGCCTGCTCACGGAGGTGCGATACTATTTTCTGAAAATCATATTCTATACCGCCCGTAAATATCCCCGCATCGGCGGCGTAGGAGATAACCGTACCGTGCAATTTTGATGAGCCAATTTTTTTAACTGTGGCCTTTCGTTTGCCTTGCGCGTACTCTTGTACATACGCGCTGCCATCGCGGTGCACTTCGGCACGCAACCAGGAGGAGAGCGCATTGACCACCGAGACGCCAACACCGTGGAGGCCGCCGGACACTTTGTACCCCTCACCACCAAATTTAGCGCCAGCGTGTAGTGTCGTCATCACCGTCTCGAGCGCAGAAACTTTTGTTTGCTTGTGCACATCAACCGGGATGCCACGACCGTTGTCGGCAACGCGAACAATTCCACCCGGCAACAAGACAACTTCTATATCGTCAGCAAAGTCACCCATCGCCTCGTCGCGGGAGTTGTCAAACACTTCCCACACCAAGTGGTGCAGACCATCGGGACCAGTCGTGCCGATATACATACCCGGACGGCGGCGCACCGCCTCGAGCCCTTCGAGTACGGTGATACTCGCGGCGTCATACACAGCCACCTTGTTGTGGACAGGATTCTTTACATTCTTCAGTTTTTTGGGTTTATTTTCAGCCATAATCTATAATCTATCTATATTTTGCAACAAAAAATGCCCTTTTGAGACCCCCCTATTCTACCAAATTCCAACCCGAAAGGGAAGTCGCTCTGTGGGCAAAAAAGCCACGCCCGTACCGAACGGTACGTTCGGGCGGGTTGCAAAATAAGTCCACTATGTTACTCTCCACAGTGGAAGCAACCGTCGCAACCTTTGGAGGTTTTAACCATGACGGCAACATTGCCGACACTGCAAGGCAGGGCTCGTATTTCCAACTCGCCGCTCGAGGGAATGCTTTGGGCAATCGGTGTCGAACCGATTCCGCAAGCATTTGTCGACGACCACATGGCACTGGAGCTGGCGAATGCACCGCCAAGCACGAGGCTCGGGAGGTTCCTGCACCGGCGTGGGTGCTCAAGATTTCCATTCGATGACTTCCTGCCCGCCTGTCTGGGATTTCTTTGCGTGATGGGAGTTATTGCCCTCGTCACCGGTCTTCTTACTTGGTCTTTGTGGTTTGCAGGAATGGGCACCGTCCTCGTTGTTGTCACGGGCGGTTTCTGGGTGGAAATTGTGTTCGGCGGTCTCCTCATCGACTTTGCCCGAGGTCCGGCATACTGGCAGACAACCTCGGTAAAATATATGTACCTCGGGAGATTGCCCGCCTTCGTCCGCGAGCGGATGGAGCTGGTGCAAACGCACATCCCCGGCGTTCGCTTCGAGGTCGCCGACCTCTGCCAGGACCGCTACTCGCTCGACCCGGTGCTCTTCGCCGAGCTGGATGGCGAGAAATATGCAATCGCTATCTGGAAGGAGCAGGAAGAAATCCACCTATTCTGACACAACCACTGGTCGCTCCTTGAGCGACCTTTTTTATTTTCCCATAAAAGATAGCAGTAACTCTCCTACTAGTATAACTATTCCTATCCCTGTTTACCGGACTTCAAAACCGTGGGAGGAGAGTGAAGTTGCAACTTTCTTCATTATTGCGTTTACTTCTACTTCGGTGAGCGTGCGGTCGAATGATTGGAATACAAGACGGAAGGCAAACGAGGTGCGACCGTCTTTTTGGAATTCATCGAAGAGCGAAATTTTTTGAAGCAGAGGTCCTGCAATTTTTGTAATTTGTTTTTCCAGCCCTCCAGCATCCAGCCCTCCAGTAATCCAGAGTGCAATATCGCGCACTATGTACGGATATTTTGAAAACGGTTTATAGCGCGTCGCTTGCGAAAGCGGGAGATTTTCATAGTGTTCGGCAGATACTGGCTCAAGCAACTTTTCAGTCCCCTTTTCCTTTTCCGAAATAACGCCAAGCATTACTTTTTCTTCTCCACCCTTCCAAACAGTGCCGATTTCAAATAGTTTTATTTCTTTCAATCCCAATAAATCTTTGTTGGGAATGTTTTTTTTGAGCGCCTCTTGCAAACCAGTCAAAAGCGAATCGCGCAAATACGGTCGTATGCCGTCAGCTTTATTTAACACTACGCGCTCCCCGCGGTCGGTAAATACGCTCGTAAACACTTCCGAATATCCTTGTGCGACAAGCTCTTCGCGTGCACATTCGGCCGCATAAAAGTTGGGGTTAACCTCAGGTTTCACCTGCGGAGGTAGTAGAGGAGTCGCAGGTACGTGGTCGTAGCCGATAATACGCCCAACCTCCTCGACTAAATCTTCGGGAATATGCAAGTCAAGCCGCTCAAATGGAATCTCCACGCTAAACACTTCCCTATTTTTGGTAAATATAAAACCAAGGCGCGTAAACGCGTCGGTAATTTCTTTTTCTCCGAACGTGTTGCCTAGCAGGTTTTGCACCTGTGTTGTCGAGACCAAAATAGAGCGAGACTTTTGCGGAGAGGGGTACACATCGACAAACCCCGCCACTTCCCCACCTGCCAATTTTATAATCAACTCAACAACATTTTGCATGCCATAGCCGGCGAGCTCCGGCGAGATACCTTGCTCGAAGCGTTGCGAGGCCTCAGTGCGCAACTTTAATGCCTGTGCCGTTTTACGCACCGAAATACTGTCGAAGTTTGCCGACTCAATAATTATGTCCTTTGTCTCTTGCGTAATCAGCGACTCGGGACCGCCTTTTACCCCGGCCACCCCCAGCGTCGTGCCATTAGTGCCGTCAACTATAAGAAGCGTATTGCCTTCATTTTTTACTTCAATCTTGTATCCGTTATTGTTTTGTAGTTTCCCCGCGTCAAACGCGTGCAATGGTTGCCCGAGGTTAAACATGACAAAGTTGGTTGCATCGACGATGTTGTTTATCGACTTTTGTCCAATCGCCTGCAAGCGCTCTTGCAGCCACTGTGGCGACTCTTTTACTACAACACCCTTGATGTATCCAGCAACGTAGCGTTTACAAAGGTCAGTCCTTTGTATTGATACCGAGAGGTCCGAAGGTTTAGCCTTCGGAGATAGGTCGGGTCCGCCAGCTGGCGGATGTGTGAGCGGGTCGTGCGCGAGCGGGATCGTAAAAATAGCCGACAATTCTTTTGCGACACCGCGGTGGCTGAGGCAGTCGTGTCCGCGCTGTAATACTTTTAAATCTATAACATCGTCATCACCGACTTTTTCAACTCCCTCAACTTCAAACACATGAAACATAAGCCCATCGGCGAGCTCTTCCGTACTCGGGAGTTCGACATCAAAGAACTTTTGGAGCCATATCCTGGAGACTTTCATAATCAAGTGAGTGAGAGAAATAAGAATTTATTTTTATTTCCGAGCGAACGATGATTATATAAAAAATTCATATTTTTTCTATAAAATTAAAACTGAAAAGACTAGAATTGGTTGATAAAACGCAGGTCAGCCGAATGCATTAAACGGATGTCATCGATACCCCACTTTAAGAGCGCGATGCGGTCGAGCCCCACTGCAAACGCGAAGCCATGGTACCTCTGTGGGTCAAGACCGGCGTTTTTAATCACTTGCGGATGCACCATCCCAGCACCCATTATTTCGACCCATTTGTTGCGTAGCTTCTCGGGCACGTCTCCTCCCGTAAGACGCATGTCTACTTCTAAACTCGGCTCAGTAAACGGGAAGAAGCTGGGGCGGAAACGCGTCTCCACCACACTGTCAAACATCGCGCTCAAAAATTGCTCAATTGTCCCGCGCAAATGTGCAAGCGTGATGCCGTCTTCCACGACCATCCACTCGATTTGGAAAAATTCCGCCTCGTGCGTCATATCGGTCGCTTCGTTGCGAAAAACTTTGCCCGGATAGACAATCCTATACGGAGGTAGGATACCTTTTTTCCGTTGTGCTTCCATATACCGCACTTGAATGCCCGACATTTGCGTGCGCAACACCATACCGGGTTCCCCTTTCATAAAAAACGTATCCTGCATATCACGCGCTGGGTGGTCTTTGGGTACATTGATGACGTCAAAATTGTAATGTTCGCTCTCGACCAGCGGACCCTCAATATAGGTAAACCCCATATCAAAAAACACCTGGTTGGTCTGGGCGATAAGCGAGGAAATTGGGTGGATGTGGCCCTGCCTACCGGCAGGCAGGCTCATACTTATAGTTTCCATATAGGCGATTATACTGTATAATCAACAAGTGGACATCGGGGTACTCGGTATATATATATGCTTGTTTATAGGCCTTTATTTTGAGGTGTTTCTCCTTATTTCTTTTCTAGAAAAACGCCCGGCGCCGAAAACTCAAACCCTCCCCATGCGCTACCCTGGCGTGGCAATTATCGTCCCATGCTGGAACAAAGCACAAACGCTCGAGGGGACAGTTCGTTCGCTCCTTGCAATAGAGTACCCTAAAGACAAACTTTCTATCGTTATTGTGGATGATGGCTCGACCGACGACACGCTTAGGGCGGCAATGCAGTTTGCCCAGAACCCACAAGTAAAAGTCTTTCATAAAGAGAACGAGGGCAGCAAATACGGCGCGCTCAACTTTGGTCTCGCGCACTCTGCGGGCGAGTTAGTAGGTTGCCTTGATGCCGACTCGTTTGTTGCGCCCGATGCGCTGCTGGAAATAGTAAAACAGTTTGAGGCAAACCCCGAAACGATGGCAGTCGCTCCAGCTCTCAAGGTCAACCACCCGAAAAAAATGCTCGAGCTAATGCAGTCGGTTGAGTATACCTTTGGTATTTTTTATAAAAAGATGTTCGACAATTTGGGGGCTATCTCCGTGATACCGGGGCCATTTTCTATCTACCGCCGCGAGCTCTTCGAGCGCGTTGGTCCGTTCCGCAAGGCGCATCACACCGAGGACATGGAGATGGCGTTCCGGATGCACTCGCATGGGCTTACAATCACCAATGCGCATACCGCGCTTGTGTATACTAACGTCCCCTCGACCGTGCATGCCTTGGTGCGCCAGCGTACGCGCTGGTCACGCGGGTTCCTTGAGAACTCCCGCGACTACTCATATATGTATCTCAATCAAAAGTACGGAAACTTCGGGATGCTTATACTCCCATTTGGGCTCACCGCGTTTGCCGCCGGTATCTACGCTGGTGGTTACGTCTTGTTTCATCTGCTCTCGTGGGCCCTGGGCCGCGCACTTGACCTCTGGATAACGCGCATACCGCCGCACGTCCCCAGCCTTTGGCATGTTGAATGGTTCTACCTCAACACGAGTATGTTGACACTCCTCGTTGTTGCAGTGCTTGGTATGACACTCACCACAATCATTTTAGGCGGTAAGATAGCGCAGACGCGTCTTTCGTTCAAGTCATATTTTTCCTATTTTGCGCTCTTCGGTTTTGTGGCACCCTTGTGGCTCGTACGGGCGGCATGGGACACCGCCACGTCCAGCGAGAGAGGATGGCTAACCTAAATTGGCAAAAGTATCTGCTTGCACTTATCATCACCGCCGCCATCTTCGGCACGGCATTTTACTTTGCCGCGCGCATCGACAGCCAGCGCATTGCAGACATCCGTGCAACGGAAAAAAGTATTTCGATAGATATCCTCTCGAGCGAGACGCAGTTTGAACTCTTGGGCAACCTCGACTGCCCAACTATTTCGCAAAACCCGGTGCTCCAAACCGAACTTAACTCGCTCGCCAGCCGCTTGTCAGTGTCAGAACAAAACCTTGGTAGCGACAACGCCGAAGTAGTATATCTCAAAAAACAATATTCTTTGTTAGAGATAAAAGACTATCTATTGATGCAACAAATTGCACAAAAATGTCATCTTAAGCCAGTGTTCGTCCTCTACTTCTACTCCAATGCGGGCGACTGCGCAGATTGTGCGCGCGCCGGCGATGTGTTGACCTATATGCGTGGGCAGTACCCGGGCCTGCGCGTGTACTCGTTTGACTACAACCTCGACCTCTCGGCACTCAAAACACTCGCCTCGCTACGCACACTCAATGGCAACTTGCCGGCATTTATCATCAACAACCGTGCACCAGTGTACGGCTTTAAAACCCTCGACCAACTCGAAGCGTTAATCCCCGAGCTCAAAACCCTCGCCACCTCCACGGATTCTACAGGCTCACCGCAAGCCGTAGCAACACCTATTCTTTATCGGTAAATACAACAAGCCGATTGGAGTAACTTTTCTCCGCCTTACTCCACACTCCCTCACAGGTGATGAGGTTAAGGTGTGCCTTTCCGTCGCTTGAAAAAAACACGCCCGAGGTGCCCTCATGCTTCCCATAGGTACGAACTTCGCGCACCACAAACGTGAGTTGAACTCCTTTTTCATCCTCAATATAAAGCTTATCTCCAGCGTGTAAGGTAGATACAGTATCAAATACTGCTGCTCCGCCCCCTTTCCAACCGAAGTGCCCGGCAATAACAGCGCTCCCCACCTCCCCGGGGTGTGGCCCGAGATTAAACCACGCTACACTGGAAGGGCTTTTCGGCACATCCATTGCCCCATCGTGGGCAAGACCAACATACTCAACAGCGGCATCAACATGTATCTTTGGAATTTTGAGACGCACCGGCAACCCAGAACCTGTCGCGGCAGAGAGGCCTTCTTGTTCATACACAGCAGCGGCGTTCGCGTGCAACGCCGAGCCATCCTGGGCCTGCCTGCCGGCAGGCAGGTTGGTACTTTGTAAGGTAAAACGGAAAACAAGTACCACAGAGAACACACACCCAGCGAGGGTGACTAGTACCAGTGTTGATGTGTTAACTCTTCGCACGCTTACACTAAATCAACTGTTTCTTTCGAGCCAGATAGAACGAGAGTAGGATAACTAACACACCAACTGGGATGACGATGTTCCACGCAATACCGCCCTCGTCAGGAGCAATCCCTGTATTGGGGAATGACGGAGAAGAGGTCACCGTAGGTGTCAGGGTTGGCGTTGTTGGTGTAGGCGGAGGTACGACGACTGTTGGCGCCACCACAGGAGTTTGGACAACCGTGGTTGTGGTAGAAGTTGGGGTAACTACTGGGGTTGGGGTAGGTGCTGGTGGAGGTGGGGGTGGAGG
>JAUSIO010000008.1 GCA_030647845.1 bacterium | reverse complement strand
CTCGATGAGTGAGCTGTTACGCTTTCTTTCAATGGTGGCTGCTTCTAAGCCAACATCCTCATTGTCAACGAAACCTCACCTCCTTGTGATGCACTTAACGTAGATTTTGGGACCTTAACTGGAGATCTAGGACTCTTCTCCTTTTGTACGGTGGAGCTTAGCCCCCACGTACTAACTGCCGCATAGCACAAACGGTATTCGGAGTTTGATAGGATTCACGAGATTGCTCCCTGTTGAACCCTTCCAGTGCTCTACCCCCGTCTGTCAATTGATGCGACGCCAGCCCAAAAGCTGTTTCAGAGAGAACCAGCTATTACAAGGTTCGATTAGCTTTTCACTCCTTACCACAAGTCATCCGAGAGTTTTGAACGGCTCAACGGTTCGGGCCTCCATTTTGCTTTCGCAAAACTTCACCCTGCTCATGGCAAGCTCACCTTGCTTCGGGTCTTATGCGTACTACGAGTCGCGCTATTCACACTCGGTTTCCCTTCGGCTCCATGGTTTTACCACTTAGCCATATGCAGTACACATAAACTCGCAGGCTCATTCTTCAATAGGCACGCTGTCGAGGTTTTTAAGGACCTCTTCAACTCTTTGTAGACATATGGTTTCAGATCTATTTCACTCCCCTTCCGGGGTTCTTTTCACCTTTCCCTCACGGTACTTGTTCACTATCGGTCTTTGAAAGTATGTAGCCTTACCGGTTAGTTCCGGCAGATTCGCTCAAGCCATTCGTGTCTTGAGTTACTCAAGGACAATGAACAAAGTTGTTTTGATTTCGCCTACAGGGCTTTCACCTCCTCGGGCGCCGCTTCCCAGCGGCTTCGGCTATCACAACAATTTGTAACTTTGTTTCTGGTCGAGCCAGAATATAGGACAGATAAACTGTCATATAATCGTCGCTCGCTCGGAAATGAATAAATTCATTTCTCTCGCTCGCTAGATTATCATCGCCTTACAACCCCCTAGATGTACTAGACCCTATCCAGCAAAATTGCTCCTGCTGCACAGAGTCTAGTGTCTCGGGTTTGGGCTCCTTCGCGTTCGCTCGCCGCTACTAACGAAATACTTATTAGTCTCTTTTCCTCCAGGTACTGAGATGTTTCACTTCCCTGGGTATGCTTCCTGCTTGCGCAGGATTCTAAAAATTTCTTTCTAGAGAGTTTCCTCATTCGGAAATCGCCGGATCAAAGGTTGCTTGGCACCTCCCCGACGCATATCGCCGCCACGCTGCGTCCTTCATCGCCTTTCAAAGCCAAGGCATCCACCATACGCCCTTATTTGTTTCCTTTCTCTTTTTGGGAGAAGTAGGAAGTCCCGACGTTTCAGTCGGGATCCCGACCTAAAGATATTTTTTTACAAAAATACCTTCAGCGTCGGGACTTGAGAACCGCAATAATTTGTTGTTTATGTTTTCTCCGACGTTTCAGTCGGAGCCCCGACCTAATGCGTCGGGGTTACCTTATACCCATCTCCGCATCCTCGAAAAGACCCGCTTAGGAAAGCGGTTGCGTGATGGAATTTTGTTGTCAAAGAATCTCGAAATCTCAGACAGATTTTTGGCAAAGAAAAAGCCGCTTCTTCGAAGCGGCGGCGAGCCACTAAAGGCTTACCGTCTCTTCAGGTGGTCTTTTTCGTGGTCAACATATCTGTACTAGGGAGTATATAGGAGTGGCTGTAGCGTGTCAAATCCGCCAAGAAAAACAAGGTGGAAGACAAAACGCCTTGAAACTAAAGGGCTTACTCCTCGGTTAGATTACTTGGATAGTCCAAAATCGTTATCAGAGAAGGAACGGGGATATGGATGAAGCAGGAAAACCACGCCTCGATATCAGACTGTTCAGTAGCGGCTATTTGATTGAGTTAATCAATCCCTCTGTCGCAGAGGATTTAATGCCTCAAATGGCAGAGGTAGTATTGGCTCAGATTCGAGAGACCCATCCCGATATTGAAATAATCTTTTCGCCACCAAGCTTCTTCAAAACAAATATAGGACCGGCAGGACCTTTCATTTTCGAAATCAAGAGAATTATTGCAGAGAATTTTTTTGAAGACGTAATGGAACTGTAAGGCACTCTAATTTCCAGACGAGAGTTAAGTTCCCACCTCATGTCCACTTGGGGTGGTTTTATTAAACGCAAAACCCCCGCCGCGCAGTGCGCGGCGGGGGTTTTTAAAAACGGAAGTCGAGAGAATTTAGTTGTGGCGGTTGCGCATCTCTTCGCGTGCGCGGTCGAGGAACTTTGCCGCCGACTCTTGCCCGCCGAGGCCAAACGCCAAGCCAAAGGCAATTGCCAACGCGACCACCACACCGGTAAAGAGCGTCTGCAAGATGCCCTGTGCAATTTGCAGCTGCTCGAGAGCGGCCAGGAGCGCGAAGATCCAGATTGCCCAGCGAGCAATCACTCCGGCAAAGCCAGCGCCAGCAACACCCGCCGCGCGGGCGGCACCTACCACCGCACCCTGCACAACCTCGGCCAACACGGCCGCAACGAGCAGGATTAAGACGGCGATAATCACGTTCGGCAGGAAGCTGACAACAATTGTCTGGAGGAAGTAGGTTACCTGTCCGAGCCCCAGTACTTGGAGCGATGCCATCAAGAAGACCAGAATGACAAACCATTTGACTAACGTACCGACAAATACACCGGCGTTCATCTTGTAGCCAGCGCGATTGACTACCTCGTCAACGCCTGCCGAGCGTAGCGCATGGTCAACTTTGAGTGCCTTGATTGCCTCGGCAACAACCCAGCCGAGCCACACGGCGACAAACCAGCCAACAACAAAGATAATAACCGCGAACAAGAGACTCGGGAGGAAGTTCACCACGTTCCACAACAAGTTGTAGAACGACTGCTGTAATACATCAGCCCACATTTGAAAAAGATTCATAATAATACCAATACGATATGCATAAATAATGATTAATCTCGACAGTTCCTATTATACCAGAGTGCAAGGGGGTTGTGGGGGACATGTGGATATCCCTGCCTACCGGCAGGCAGGCCTGCCTGGCCGCCGGCCGGGCTATTTAAGCCCTGTGCCGAGGCGGTCGAGCACGATGCGATGCGAGTAGTCGAGCACGTCGCGTACCAATTTGTCGTTCATATTCAGCCGGTAGAGAAAGTCCTCGCTCAAGAGCAGAGCGTAACGAACCTCCTTGCCTATCTCGGCCTCGAGCGCACGGATACATTCGCGTAGCTTACGTTCTTTGATACGGTCACCAACAAGAAATAGGTCCAGCCGACCCTCCCACTCACCGACAAAAATACCGGAGAGAATCACCAGTTTAAACGCGCCGGCAGCGCGGATGCGCGCCACGATATCCCTCGAACGCGCAGGGGCATTGAGCAGGAGATTTTGCAGGGCAGCGACATACTCGAAATGGGTGTTCAGACCCCAGCGCACGGGCGCACGCTTTGTGCGCTCGACTAGCCCAATGCGCGCAAACAACGCAATTTCCCGATGTGCTTCCTCATCGGGCACACGCGCGCGTTTGGCGGCATCGGGGAGCGTGTATGCCGAGCGCGGATTAAACAAAAAGAGTCGCAAGAGTTTTACCCTCGCCGGGGGTCCAAAGAGTTTCTGTAATTCATCAGTCATAACCGTATATCAGTCATACGTCCGTATTCTATGCAAAAGATTGCAATAACGCAAAAACCCCGCAAACGCGGGGTTTTTGCGAATACATAGGACGGACCTATGTATTTATTTTAGCTCTGCGCCGCTGTTGCAGCGGCGTCTCACACCTTATTGAGTCGCAAGCGACTTACTTGAGTTCGACTTTACCACCGGCGGCTTCGACTGCCGCTTTGAGCTTTTCGGCGTCTTCCTTCTTCATCCCCTCTTTTATGATAGTAGGGGTTGCATCAACGAGGTCTTTTGCTTCTTTCAAGCCGAGCGCAAGTACATCTTTGATTGCCTTGATTACCTGCACCCGTGCCGCACCTGCGTCGGTGAGGTGCACGTTAAAGGAGCTCTTCTCCTCCTGTGCCTCGCCGGAGCCTTGTGCGGAGGCGGGAGCTACCATCGCCGCAGCGGAGACGCCAAACTTTTCTTCCAAAACCTTCACCAATTCGTGGAGTTCCAAGACTGAAAGTTTTTCTACCGACTCAACCAGTGTTTTAAATTTTGCCGGAATTTCTACAGTTGCATTTTCTTCCATATATAATTTAGCTTCTAGGGACTAGCTTCTAGTAATTTATGCTCGCTGCTTAGCTATCTCGTTCAAGACGATTGCAAACTGTTGCAAGGGGCTATTAATAATCTGTACAAACTGCGCACGCAAGGTCTGAAGCCCCGGGATTGCCGCAATCGACTGTATCTCCTGCGCGCTGACGTATTTGCCGCCAAACACGCCGCCAGCGAGTGCTAGGTGCTCGGGGAATTGTTTGACAAACACCGCCAGTTCGCGCGCAGGAGCCAACTCATCGCGGCCGTATGCCACCGCAATTTCTCCTTCTAACTCGGGGGCTTGTCCTGCGAAGTCAGCACTTTCCAACGCACGGCGCATGAGAGTCTTTTTTGCAACCGTGTAGCCGACATCTTGTGCGCGCAGTGCGCGGCGCACTATGTTTTGCTCCTCAACCGTGAGACCTTTAAATTTTGCAAAGACCAAGGTCGAGGCACCAGCTATAATGTCGCTGACACGCGCCACTATTTCTTCTTTTTTTTGTTTGTTGATTGCCATTTTTATAGACAAAAAGGCCGTTAAACTATTAAGGCCTTGAGATCGACACACTGGGCAGGAGTTCTTGTATTAACGCCCCACTATGGCGGAGCTTCCTGCTTTCTTCGCGGCCCTTACTGGAGAGACTACTGCGGCAGGGCGACATTGTCAACCGGAGCCACGTGTGGCGCCTGCGAGGCGGCGGCAATAATAATACCAAACGCGATGGCTATAATAGCCAAAAATCCAAAAACGAACCTGGTGAACGTCGGGGTAAAATAGCGCTTCATTTAATATGAGCTCAGTGCATGTTGCAAGTCAGAATTGTTCGGGTTTGCCTTGAGTCCTGCTTGGAGTGTCGCTTTCGCCTTTACAGTATCTTTCAGATTTATACGATACAGCGCGGTGAGATTGAGATACGCAGAGATAGTGCTCGGCTTGAGCGAGATAACCTTG
Organism: bacterium; assembly: GCA_030647845.1. Taxonomy (GTDB): domain Bacteria; phylum Patescibacteriota; class Minisyncoccia; order Phycocordibacterales; family SBAW01; genus GWA1-54-10. The sequence goes on along the minus strand of JAUSIO010000008.1, from coordinate 13,858 downwards.
TTCCAGTATAGTATGGCTTTGCTGTAGTCGTGCAGATAATTTTGATATAAGTCGGCAAGGTTATTGTAGGCAACCGTGTCACTCGGCCATACTTTGGTCGCGTAATTCCATATCTCTTCGGCACCGGCGTAGTCGCTGGCATTTTTACGATACAGCGCAAGCTGTAGCCAGTTGGTGATGTTGTCGGGGTTTTTCTTTAACTCTGCTAGCGCAGCGGCAACCGCCACTTTGTCTTCTGCTTGTATGCTTGCCGGGGCGTCCGCGGGCGGTGTGTATGGGCGCTCCAAACTAGGGAGTGGTACTTTTGCAACCGTTTTGCCGGATGTTTCGATTTCTATTGGAGTTATGATATACGCTCCCGTATCGGTTGTGGTGGCATTGTCAGTAATGTTGAGGTCGGTCGGTGCCAGAGCCTGTTTGTGCGCCAAAAAGTACCAACCAACGGCGATTACCACAACGATGAGCCCCGCCGAAACTGTATACCAAAACCAAAACCTCGATTGTTGCTCCATGCCCCTATACTACTGCACGGGCACCAATTCATCAAACCAGAGATTCTCACCCAAATCGTTCCTATACCCGGTTTGCGAACCGAACCGAATACCGTCAAACTGCGCGCCGAGTGCAATACCCGTGTCGACCCACGCGCAGTGCGCCGAATTGGTATCGTCTGTCAGTGCACAACTTTCTATATGTGATGTTCCTTGTCTCCACGCGACCCAGTAGTGGCGCCATGAGTCGTCCAGAGGTATCAAATTCAAAAAGGCGATTTGTTGCATACTCCCCGTACAGGTCAACTGGGCGTTGCAAATCACGATAATAGGAATCGGACCCATAAAACTCCGCCGCGCCTTCCCATAGAACGTAAAGGCTCCGGAGCCAAGCGGCGGGTTCGACTCAAGGTACGTCAACGGGACAGTGCCGGGCGGGGTGCTGCTCCCTATACCGACCACGCAACCGTTACGAAAACAGTTGCCGCTCCCGCCATCGTCAAAGCTGAAATTGAAGTCAATGTTGTTACGAACGACGCTCTGCCACCCCGCGCTGTTGTACGTATCAAACGTGTCGGCCAATGTGTTGCCGGCCTGTGGCACAAACGGCATGGAGGTGGTGGCCGACTCCAAGGTAGACGTTGCACTAGTGCTTGCTATATCCGTAGTTATTGTCGACGTACTCGTTGCAATGGTGCTCGTGGTACTCGTTGCGGTGGTGGTCGCAGTGGTGCTTGAGGTTGTAGTTGGCGCACGCGAGGCGGTGTTCGAAGTAGTGGTTGCAGTTTCGACAGGTGCAGCCGCATAAGAAGAAGGCGCTGGGCCGCCTCCACCAACGCCCCAGGTAGCAGGGTCAAGAGCATTTGATTGCCTATTGGAGTTCGTAGTAGTTGCAATAACTGTAGATGTTGCTTGCGCGACTGGCGTGGTGCTTACGATAGTATTGGCAGAGTCTGTAGTAATTTTTACGATGCTGTCTGTGGGGGACACCTCGGCACCCAAAACAATACCGGGTTGTGCTTTAGGTACCGCAAGCGCAACAGCCGCGCCTTGGTTTGCACTACCTAAAAGGTCTTGTAAATCTTGCGGGCTCAAGCTGGAGCCGTACAATTTTTTTACCACCTCAAAATTTTGTGCTGGACGTTGCTCGGCAACCGCGACCGGGTTGCCAGAGAAAATGTTCGAGACAAAACCGAACGCCGCTCCAGCCGCCGCAACACCCGCTTTTGCAAGCGACACGGCAACTCGGGCGGCGGCAACCGTGCCTTGATACGCGCCGATGCTCACCACTTTTACCCCCTGCGCCGTTGGGTCGGCAACCGCAAAAAGCACTTGCTGGGCACGATACGCTACATTTTTAGGCGGCGGTGTAAAACAGTCGCCGGTGTCGGATGCATTTGTAGGTTGAAGCCCACTAAGTTGCGTGTTAATGTCAGAAACTATCCGGTGTGAAAAAGCGGCGAGATAGGTGTCCGTAAAAGAATGGTACGGTGGAGGCACAGCGGGCGCGGCTAAATCGAGAAGATCCAAGAAGGTAACATTCGCGGGCAGTGGATTGAACCGCTTTAGCGATCGGACTCCATTTATCACATCATCCAGTTCGTATGTCAGATATGTGCCGCCACCCGCAACGTGCGAGTCGGGCGTTGCAACCGCGTACACGCCGAGCGCGCTTGCCGGCTCGCCATGCTCCACCAAGTACTCGTACATTTTGTTTGTGTAGACCGACCCTTGCGAATGCCCGACGACTAAAAGCTTGCGTGTCGTAACTTCGGGATGTATTTGTATCAAAATAGTGTTGAGGTCGTAGGTGTCAAACACAGGAAAATAAGTCTCCACCAAATCTCCCGCACCCGCCAAGTGGGTTTGGTTGTAGCCAGTTTGATATGTAATTGGTTGACTGTTAAATTGACCCCCTAGATATCTACTTAAGGCGTTCGTATCTGCTCGAGCCTGAGTCTCAGTAGCAAACACACCATTTACAAATACGACTGTATAACCATTTGCAGAACATGAAGCCGCTTGAGTAGAAGCGGGCAAAATTAAAAATAATGCCCAAAAAATAAAAACTAGTTTGGTAGTGTACTTGAATCGATGTTGCATAAATCTGTGTTTGGCAGACTATAACTTGTTGTGAAAGTATCAACCTGTGCTTGTGCGGCCTTTCGTTGTTGTGTGTTGTAAACTAAAGTTTCTACTTCTTTTGTTCTAGTATCTGTAATTTGTATATATGTCTTTAAATCATTCCGGGGATAACTCTGTGAAATACATGCATACCCACGCGAAGTTTCTTTTGCAGCAGCAATCCATGTCTCCGTATTAAATACATCTGTAATCATCAACTGCAAAGTCATCGCATACTGCAACTCCGCGGCGCGGATGCGGGCGGAGTTGGGATACAGGTTGAAGATGGCGAGCTCGACATCGTCGCGGATGCCGTTGTTGTTTTTATCAATGCCCGCGACGGTGGCGTTATTTTCTTGCGCGTTTGGTATGGGCGGGAGCGCCGTGCCGAGCACATCGGCAAGCGTGATTTTTTGCGCATGTATCTTTGCCACCGAGCTTGCGGTTTTGTCCTTCTCAAACATCGCCGGAACACGGTACACCACCAACCCAACGTAGAGCACCACCACAACCCCCAACGGCCACCGCACATAGTGCCATGCCTTATGCAAGAAATTCTTCACAGTATCGTTATACCACATAATATCATTCATTCAGGACCGTCCTTTATATTTTCATACCACCGCAAGAGATCCTCGACATCATTACCAGCTTTAAGAAACTCAGGAGCTTCTGCATAAGAAAGAATTGCCCTTTCCACCCTATCCCCCAACGCATAATCGTAATGGCTGGAATATCGATAACTAGCCATAAAGTTTCTGATTTCCTCCTTGTTTTTGGGTCCGTGCTCCTTCCAGCCCGGTTCTACCAATTCCACGGGGTTAAGGTGTATATACGCAAATAGATATCGAAAATAGTCATCAGTATCAACGTGTTTACTTTTAAATCGGCCTTGGAACAAAACTCCGCTATGGTCGTATTTAGCATTAAAGTACATAGAATATGCAGTGCCAACTTTCTTCATAAAAGTCGTAATTCCCCCGTCTGCTTTCTGCCGTAATATCAGATGAAAGTGATTCGGCATAAGTGAATATGCAAACACATCAACGAGTGACTTATCCACAACCTCCTCTGTCAGCACGTCCATCGAGGACCGTCCTTTATATTTTTGGAGTAGGTTACCTAAATGCAGGCGCTCGCTGTAGTTTGCTATGTAGAGTAATAAAAGGAAGCGGTCTCTGTCAAAATCGTTGATAAATATGGATTGTTTGTGTGCACCACGGTTATATACATGATATGTTTCTGCGGTTGTAAGCGGAGCCGAACGGATCATATACTTATTATACCCTTGAAAAATCTAGGACGGTCCTGGATGTTAGCTGCGAGCACCAAGACAAAAACCCCTCGTAGGAGGGGTTTTTGGGGTGGACAGGAGAAGGACTAAACTACTGACTACCGAGAATCTCGTTGATTTTTGCTCGGGTTTTTGGTCCGAAGTACCCGACCGATGGAGTGATATTGTTCGCTGCCTGGAACTTTGCCAACGCGGCGCGGGTGAGCCCACCAAAGCGGCTCGTCTCATTGCCCGGAGAGCCACCACCCGAGGAAACAACTATAAACCCGTGTCCGTTGAGGAACACTTGGAGCGCTTTTACATCGTCTCCTGTCGAGCCAACGTCCAAGTTGCGCACAAGTTTTGCGAGAGAACCACGAATAGGGGTTGCACTTGGCAGGCCGTTGAGCGATGCGCTAACGTTGTCAATTACTGCTTGGTCGGCGCCAAACGACGCGAGGAGCGAGAGGATTGCCTGCACCTGCATTGTTGTGAGCTTGCTAGCAATACCTGGCGCTACGACTGGCGGGGTTACCGCGGGTGTAGTTGCAGGAGGTGTGTAGACCGAACTCCCACCGCCTCCTCCACCCGAGGAGACAATGCCGCCACCGCCACCGCCGGTCGAGCATGTGGTGGACTCAACTGTAACTGTAGCAGCAACTGTGCTTGCATCGTTGGGTGAGGTAATTGCGAGAGTAGAGGCAGATGACCCACAGGCAAAGGTCACGAAACCACTGGATATGCCAGTTACGGTTAAGTTGCGCCGGTCTGCGGAGCTAATAGACACCGACGAGCCATGTGAGAGGTCTACCGTAAAACTACTGCCAGAGACGGTGGTTGAGGATGCAGTTATACCAACGACTGTGAGGTTAACACTGTTTGCATTAATTATGACGCTTCCACCAAGCACTATGTCGTTGTAGGCGGCAAACGCCAGCGTTGGAGCGAGGAGCGTCGCGATAATTCCTGCGCGGGTGAGCATTCGTATCATAAGAGATAGATTAGTTGACAACTAATAATAGTAGCGTGCTCACGTGCTACTGGAATGACCAGAAGTTGAAGGAGTATATAGCGGCGGCCACAGCGGTACTACTACTGGTGTTGGTCAGCAATACCTGTATCAGACCAGCTGCTGTCGAGGATGCGGCTTGCAAAATCACGAAGCCCGGCAGTGAGCTGGTTGCCTGTACAAACACGCGGGCGGTTGAAGCAAGCGTTACCGCGGTACCAGAAGTATTAACTGGTGTGCAGGTCATATAGGTAAGCGTTGAGGAAGCGAGGGCAGCAGTGATGGCAGTCGAGGCCGTCTGGCAGTACCCAGCCATTATGTTGGTCGTTTGGGTTCCGGTCTGACCCACCTTGAGTGTGGTAACAGTAGAGGAAGCAACGGAGGCAAAGCCGTTGGTAAACGTTGCAAGACCAGTAACCTCAAGGGTGCTTACTACGGTCGAGGAAGCCACGGCAATAAACCCTGCTGTGTGGGTCGAGAGGCCGGTAAGCGTCGACGCACCTGTAACCGCAAGCGTACCGTCAGTCGAGATATTTAGATTGACAGTCGTAGATGCCCACGCGGTCATTGACACAAATAAAACCGCGCACACCACCGAGAGACCAACGATGAGAATACTGCGCCCAATGCCCTGTGTTGCAATTTTATTCATACGAATTATATATATAGAACACGAAACTTATTTCTAATAGTAATAGTTATACGAAAACGCGCCCAAACTTCTCTCCTATTATATAGGAGTGTATAGGTTGATGTCGCGATGCCCTGTGGATAACCCGCTACGCCGGGATATAAACTTCGCTCGCTCGGAACCAAAAGTAAACTCACTTTTATTCGCTCACTCGCTCGTTTATAAGTTTTTACAAAGGACTGTCCTTTGTATTTTGGTAGGAACACAAAAGCCCTCCCGCATGCGGGAGGGCTTTTGCTACTTTGCGTACTTCCTAACTAACTTCTAGAACAGTTCCCTTAAACCAACCTAGTTGGTCGAGGTAAGGGTCTGTGCCGTCATATTGACGCCAGGGAGGCCTGTTACCTGGTAGCCGTTGGTGAAGTCGAGGTCGTTGATAGTGTTTTGCGTTGTCGTCGAGATAGGCGACCAAACGAGGTCATCGTTGGTGTCTCCGTCGACTGAAGTCGACGTGCTAAAGAGAGTCGCAGAGTTAACAGGGAACGCTGCGTCACCCAAGAGCATCACGTTGATAGACTCAGAGCCAGTGCCCGTTTCTACAGACGAGATCGTTGAGTTGAGCTCGAAGTAGCGCGTAGCACCTTTTGGAACGATGTAGGTCGTCGTTGCCGTGGCCTTGTCCATAAAGACCTCAACCAAGCCGTGCGTAAGGCTCAAGTACCCAACAGCGTACGCTGCAGTGGAGTTGATACCCCAGCTGTTGATGTAGTTGTTGGCGTTCAAGAGACCGGTTGATGAGAACGTCGTGTCAGCAGAGCTGAAACCAGAGTCTGTGTAAGCGTAGAGGCCAAATACAGACGAGGTAGCAGACACCGTTGAGGAACCGACATCGAAGCTAAGCTTGTAGAGCGCCACATCAGAGTCAGTCGCCTTTACCGAGAAGCGGTAGAGTACTTTATTAGCACCCGCGGCCAAGGTATTGGACGGCAGAGTGACTGCAGCGAAGACTGGGTAGCCCTTTGCTATGCGTACTCCGGCAGAAGCTGTGTCGGCCTGCGTTGGCTGTACGTTGGTATTGCTCGACACACCGACGCCGTAGGTACCGGCGGTGGTCAAAACATTGTCACCATCGTAGTCAACTGCCAAGAGGTCACCCGATGCGGTGAGCGGGCCAGAGGCGGTAATCGCCGCGATGTCGCCCTTGATTATCATCACCTTCGAGCCGTTTGCAGGGATGCGGAAAGCACCCGCGAGAATCTGCGAAGAGGTCGCGTTGTCGCCACTTGGGAAGACCGCCGTACCTACCTGGAGGAGCGTGTCAGCATCCCAGAGTGTTACCTGGCGACCGACGAGGTCGGTCGGGGTGTTGCTTGCAACACTCGTGAGTTGCAAAGCAACCTGGCGGAGGTCAACCGCTTCGTTTGTTGCAGAGAACTTAAGCCGAGCGAGCTCAACACCAGCTGTGCCAGCCGAGACAATCTTGTAGCCCGGGCTGTTGTTGTCGAGCAATGCCGAGAGCGCGCCACCCGAGGCGGCGGTCATCGTGTTGCTGGTAGTCGTCGCGGTGAACGACGTAGCGCCGGTTGCGGTTGAGCCGCTGGTTACACCAGTTGCACCGGTGTATGCAGTGTCAGATGCGGCGTTGATACCCCAGCCGTAGTTGCCGGACACACCCGAGCGCACATCGCACTTGAGAGCGATGGTGAGCGAAGAACCTTTTAGAACTGTCAAACCACCACTGTCCATCGTGAAGGTCGTGTCAGCAGCAGTCGCGGGCGCTGTAGCCGAGGAGGGGACAAACACGTGTGTGCTGGTAACGTTGGTAGTGCCGTTGTAGAGGTAGCAGTTTGTCAGGTCGTTTGCGTTGCCAACCCAGTCGTACATAAGCGGGAGGGTGGTAACGCGGATATCCTCGCCCGATGCCGTTGCATCCAAGATGTAGTTGGCGAAGGTAAACTGGTTGTTACCCGCAATAACCGTCTGTGCAATAGGCACCGAGGAGACCGAAACACTAAGAGACGCCGCCTTGACCGTCATCGTTGCGCTCGTGAGAGCGGTTGACGGGGTTGGGGTGATGGTGCGCCCGGTTGTCTGGCCGGTAACCGTTGTCCAGCCCGAACCCGGTGTCGTCGACGCCACTACGGTGTCATTTGTTACGAAGTTCGTACCAAGTTTACCTTTGAGGTAGATGTTGGTCGTCCCAGTCGGGAAGGTTACGGTGTCTGTGAAGGTCAAGACTGCATTGACGGTAGAAACCGTTCCTGCAGTAGCGTCAACCGGACCTGCGAGAACCGCACCGTTTTGGTCAACCAACGAAACGTTGGTGATTTCGGCATAGACATTCGCGTGGCTGGAAGTGAACAGGTTGAATATCAGTTTACCGACGGTGATTTCCTCGCCTTGTAGCGCTACTGCCCAACCGCCGAGCGTTTGGCCCTGCTGGTTTATAGCAACATTGCTTGCAGAGACACTGCCGGTCGAAACCGTCATAGTACCTGCGTTGATGGTTACGATAGACGCCTCGTAGTAAGGGTCGTCAGTCGTACACACTTTGCTACGGCTGGTGTCAGCTGTGGCACAGGTGTTGCTGCCAACTGCCGGCAAGATGCCGTAGCCATAGAGCTGTCCAACTGTGTTGATGTCGCTGGACTTCTGGATGTCGAACTCCACGGTCGTTGCCGAGCCGTTTACGATATCACCCTGGATAGCGAGGTCTTTGCTGAACCCTTTGTCGAGCAAGAGACCGTCGCCAGGGAAGGTTGTCGTGTAGTAGCTGTCGGTCGAGACCACTGTAGGGTAGGAGACGCCGTCAACCAACGAGACAACGTTGGCAAGGTACGACTGTGATGCAGAACCAATCTGGTGCCAACGAATCGACTTAACGTACACCTTTTCCTGCGAACCTGCTGTTACGCGGATTGAGGAGAAGATGAAGTTTTTAAGACCGACGTTGTTGGTGTTGGCCGCACCAGGGTCGTTGGTGCCACGCGCCGCTGTAACCGAACCAATGAAGCTTGTTGCTTCGTTGATGGTGTAGGAGGCGCCGACAATCGGGAGAGAACCGTTGACTGCCGCCGAGGAGTTAACCGCGACAACCGCAAAGGTTGCAATCTGGCCCGAGTAGCCGGTTGCACTGCCGCGGTTTGCCGCGACGGTGAAGGTCTTGGACGTACCACGCGGAATCACTACCGCAGAACCCACCACTGTCTGGTGGTTGCTATTGAGCGTCTTGGTGATACCGACCTGGTTGCCCATGTCGTCGAGGAGCATCACACCACTGAAGGCGGCGTCCTGTGCAATGCCTTGGCGCTCTACCGTCACGCTGTTGAGGGTTACATCACCATCGCTGGACGCTGTAACCGTAAACTTGGTGAATGGAATGCGTGCCGCATTGAGAGGAGCGATGCCGTTTGCCGGCTGTGTTGCCGCCGTAATCGAGAGACCAGTACCGGTTGTTACCGGGGTGCCTGGTACTACCGGTGGCGGTATTACGACAACTTTGCCGCACACCGCTGTGATAGCTGCGCGGGTAATTGACCCAACGTAACCCGCGATTGGGCTAACATTGTTAGCTGCCTGGAACTTCATGACCGCGGCTTTTGTCAAACCACCAAAGTAGGTTGACTCACTGCCGGGAGAACCTGCACCCGCTGACGCAACCTGTGTGGTCGCGCTCGAGTTAAGGAACTGCTGGAGAGACATGACGTCAGCGCCAGTGCTACCCAACTTAAGGTCACGAGTAAGCACCGGACATGCACCACCGGTGCTACCGGGCGTGCCGGGTGTCGCCTGGCCCTTGAGCGATGCGGTGACGTTAGCGACCGTTGTCGCATCTGCGCCAAAAGACTGGAGCAGAGCTACGATAGCATCCACTCGCGCTACCGTAAGTGCTGCTGCGCGAGCCGGACCTGCCGCCGCTGCGAACAAAAGTCCGAGCGCAACAACAGTACCCGCCGCGACTGCTATAAGCCGTGTTGAACTGTGAGTAATAGTCATACAATAATAATGCGAACTAATACAACTAATAAACGAACTGACTTGTAATCACGAATAATAGAGAACGAGCACAATAATTCTACCCACCGCTCTGCACACGCGAGAGCTGGTGTCTCTGCGCATCTTCCAAATAAAATATAAGGAGACGGAGAGGCGCCGCTTTCCCACGAGTAAGAGTTGCGTTGGTAGCAAGAATATAGACGGAAGTACAACCGTAATCTTTCATAACGCCTGCTTGCGCAGACAAGGGACAAGGAGTTTCAGGAATATTTTGTTGTCAACGAACGGTCATATTTCTGCCACGCTGATACACACACTGTGCCGACATACAGTCGCTCTGCACAGTATAGACTACGCAGGACAAAAACTGCAAAAATACCCTGTGGACAAGGTGTATATCCACGCTCTCAATCTACAGTACAAAGGGCCTTTTGGTCAAAGCAAAACTGTTGCCTAATGTATTAGCAGTATTAGGCAGGCCTGCCTATCGGCAGGCAGGCGTCAGGCAGGTAGGTAGAAGCTCCATCGACGCTCTCCAACCTTTTTTATACGGCCTTCCCGGACAAGCCCCGCGAGCTCGCGTTGGATTGTCTTTTCGCTACAGTTACGAATAACTACAGTGATGTCTTTTATAGAAACACGTTTATTTGCAAGGATAAAATCGAAGATTTTGGAGGAACGTTCCTGTTGTCCTTTTGAGACCAATCTAGTATGTCCTTTATTATTGTCTTCTATAATCCTGTCGGACATTGTAGGAGGAAAGCCTCCTCTGTGGGGGAGTAGAGACCCCTGTGTATCATGCGGCTCAAAATGAGGAACGGTAAAATCGTCAGCCGAAGCAAAAGGGGAGAGGTGCACGCTGGCGGCGAGCTTTTCGGCAAGTAATTCGTATTCCCGTACCAAAATTGTTGCATTTTCGGGCGCAATCGAGTGACGTGCCTCAGCGAGACGTACTGCCGAAATGAGTGAAAAAATGTCGGCCAAAAGCACCTGGGCGTCAACTTCCCCGGCGGCAAAATGCGCGATAGTCCCTGGCAGCGAGAGCGCATTATTACACAACTCGTCCAAATCTCGTCTGTCCGATACGGACGCACTATCGGACAAAAACAAGAACACGTGCGCAATCCTTTCTGACTTTAAAAAACAAAAATACCAATCACCACGTCCTTTAAAAAGGACTGATTGTAAAGCAAATTCGTGGAATTTTTTGTTGTCATCAGACATATTTTGTCTTTTACTTGACCTTTATCTGTCTTTAATGTCTTTTACATTCTTAAGGACTCATAAAGGACTTCGATGTCTTTGAGTATAACCCTCCCCCACCCCCGCGCAAGTTTTTGGTGTTGATAGAAAAAGAAACCCGCCTACGGCAAGGTTAAACCTTGCCGTGGCATGCTACGATTGAGTAATGGCTAACCGAGCACCACTTGCACCAAACGAATGGTATCACTGCTACAACCGCGGAGTAGACAAGCGCGTCGTCTTTAAAACAGTGGCCGGCTATGAGCGTTTTCTCGCAATCCTTTTTCTGTGCAATGGCGACAAGACGGTCCATCTCTCAAACCGTGTCGATACCAACTTGCAAAACATACTTCTAGATCCAAACATCGACCGCGGCGAACCGTTAGTCGACATTGCCGCATATTCTCTGATGCCAAACCATGTACACCTAGTGCTTCGGTCGTCTCGTGATGGCGGCATTGCGCGGTTCATGCAGAAAGTATTCACTGCTTATACGATGTACTTCAACAAACGCCAGCACCGCACCGGTGCCTTGTTTGCGGGTACGTACAAATCTAAACATGTATACGATGACCGGTATTTAAAGCGCCTCATCCCATACATAGTCCTAAATGCCGCGGACCTCGTGGAGCCGCGCTGGCGAGAACATAATGCTACTCTCAACCAAAAGAAACTTTTGCAATATCCATATGCAAGCTTGCCTGATTTCTTGGGTGTTCCTCGACCCGAGGGTAAAATTATCAACACGAGTATCCACGAATATTACGAGACGATACCGTCGCTCGACGAAATGATTGCCGAAGCGCGGCTCTTCTACCGAGAAAACGAAAAGGAATTGCGCAAATTGACATAACTTCTATAACGATTGCGCGGCAAGGTTTAACCTTGCCGTAGGCAAAAAAAGAAAATGACCCCAAACTTTCGCTGGGGCCGATCGGCTATTTTGGAACACCGCCGAACCAGTGGTCGTTCAAACCGTGGTCGCCTTGGTGGAAGACGCGCATGCGACGCTCGCCGGCAAACTCGAAGAAGGTGAGTGAACACCACCTGCCGTTGCCATCCTTCCAATGGGTGCCGTTGCGGTTATAGTCCGCGAAGGATAGGTCATTCTCGTTGACCGCGGCCTGCGCATACGGGTCGGGCACAAGACCGTGCGACTCGTACTTTTCCTCCAACTCCTCGTCGCTGATGCGACCGCCGCGGGATTCGAGGTCAAGTTTGAAGAAGTGGACGTCCACTTCTTCACCCTCGCCTCGTGGCATCGTGGAGACGACTCCGGGGTCATTGAGGAACCGGTGCCGGAGGATAACACCAAGTGCATCCTGTGGGTTGCGGTTACGATTTACCTGCACCTGGCGAACGATGAGGTAGTCGACGGCTTCGTCGATCCGGTAGTCGATTTTGGTCGTCGATGGAATCTCGATTTTGGTCATGACGTTGTCTCTCCTGTAAAGAGCCTTCCTTGAACGCGCGGGTGCAGGGGTCATCAGCCACTGGCAGTATAGCATACACCTTTTTGCTTTGTCAAGCTCTAAGAATAGCTAAAAACGGCTCTGTGGCGTGATAGAATGTGCGGATAATGACGCAAAAGAATGGGAGGAAAAATGGATGGAATGGGAAAGCGATAAGTAAGGCAGGCGCGGGGATACCGAGCCACACCAAGCGCGCGATTGCGGCAGTGGCGCTGTGCGTTGTTGGGCTTTTTTTGACGCTTGCCGCGTTTGGTGTGGCCGGGGTCGCCGGAAGCGATGCATACAGATTATTTGCCTACCTTTTGGGTGCAGGATACTTTTTGGTTCCGTTGCTCTTTTTTATTTTGGCTGGGAACGCCCTGCGCGAGGAAGCGTCGGGGTTTACTGCGGTCAAAATGCTTGCAAGCGCTATTTTTATTTTTGCCGGGCTCGGCTTTGTCTCGATTGTCGCCGGGCGCGGTGGGATTGTGGGAGATGCTATCGCCCACCCGGCCGTCCGGTTATTCGATATTTATGCCGCGTTGATTTTATTGGGTGGCCTTTCGCTTGTGTCACTCCTGCTCTTACTAGAAGGAAACATCCCCCTAGCACCATTTGTTGGAATTGGAAAGATGTTCTGGGCTGGCGTCATGTGGCTGGTGCACAAACTATTTGGTAAAAAAGAATTGGGCGATGAGGCACGTGCCGAAACGCAATACGACGAAGATACTCCACAGGAAGAACGGTACGAAACGCCGGATGGAGACGAAGCAGACGCACTGGTTCGCAGCTCACCACAAGCGGCCGTGCGCGACCTGCAAGCAGTGAGTGCCGCCGCACGGCTCAAAAGTTTGTTGGGGCAATATACTCCCCCGCCACTTTCGCTCCTCGAGCGTGACCGTGGACGCCCCGGTGTCGGCGACATCAAAGCAAACGCCAATATTATTAAACGGACGTTGTTGAACTTTGGCATCGTCGTTGAGCTCGACGAAATCTCAATTGGTCCCTCGGTAACGCGCTACGCTATCAAACCTGCCGAGGGTGTACGCCTACAAAAAATAGTTTCACTCCAGACCAACCTCGAGTTGGCGCTTGCCGCCCACCCCGTGCGCATTGAGGCGCCCATACCAGGAAAATCGTTGGTTGGTATCGAGGTACCAAACTCGGCAAAAGTGACGGTCGGCTTGGGCACCCTCTTGGAGACACCTGAGTTTGGGGACTCCCCGAAACCCTTGTTGGTGGCGCTCGGTCGCGACATCGCCGGAGGTAGCCACTTTGGCAACTTGGCAAAAATGCCGCACATGCTGATTGCTGGTGCCACCGGCTCGGGCAAGTCGGTTACTATACACGCGATTATCAACTCGCTATTGTACCGAGTGGGTCCACAACAATTGCGTTTCCTAATGATTGACCCGAAGCGCGTCGAGCTGACGCTCTATAACCGGCTGCCACACTTGCTTACACCAGTCATCACCGACCCGAAAAAAACGATTATGGCACTGCGCTGGGCGGGAAAAGAAATGGAGCGCCGATACAATATTTTGGAAGAATGTCGCGTGCGCGATATCGGGTCGTATCACCAAAACATCTTGACGCCAGCGCTCGAAAAGCTCCGGAAGAGTCCCTCGACTGCGCTCGGGA
>JAUSIO010000003.1 GCA_030647845.1 bacterium | reverse complement strand
GGGATTGAAGCGGTCTTTGAAATTATAGGAGCAGTTAAAAATAAAATCCGTATTGGAATAGAGGTTCATGGCGTTTGGCGCAGTCGTCCCCGCGAGCAGCAGCGCCGGGCTGCGGGTCGCATTCACGATGCGGTGCTGGACGTTGATCGGGATAGAAAAGAGAGAGCCACGCTGCCATTCGAAAGTAAGCTTCTTGCCATTTCCATCCGCCCAGACCTCAGTGGAGCCTCGCCCCTCAACAACCAGGTAAAGCTCCTCGTAGAGATGCCTCTCGGCATTCAGCGCGCCTGCGCCCGGCACCTCGACGACGTAGCAACCCCATAGCCCCTCCGTCCCCAGGAGCTGGATAAAAGTCCCATTCCCCCCCATCCGTTTCCAGGGCTTCAGGGGCAGATCCTGCACCCTTCTCACGCCGATTTCCCGGTAGATAGGAATGCCCTGATCTTCCATGAAGATATCGTAAGGCGTCTTGGGACGAAGAAACTTGCCGTAGCCGGCCTTTTTCTTATTGTCCAGCAGTTTGAGGCGCATCTTATCTACCCCGTGGTGGTAAAAAAGGTCGTTGGTATCCCGCCACTCCTCGTTATTTTGGCTCTACTCATTGGGTTTAAGCTGTTTGGTTTTTTGGGCGTGTTGCTGTCGGTCCCTATTGCGGGTGCGATACAAGAATTTGTTTCCGATGTCGACCGACAAAAAACTCGGGCACTCGCTAAGCAGGGCTTGACACCCGAGGGCGACCCGAAATAATGTTGGTTCGACACACTCACCACAAGCAATCATGTCTGACAAAAAAACGTTCTACCTAACGACGCCGATTTTTTATCCAAATGCAAGTTTGCATTTAGGGCACGCGTACACCACAACGTTGTCGGATATTTTGGTGCGTTACCACAAGTTGATGGGTGAGACGACCTATTTTTTGACTGGCTCGGACGAGAATACGCAAAAGCTCGTCCAAGCCGCGAAAGTCGCTGGGCAGGATGCAAGCGTTTTTCTCGATGGCATCATTACAAACTTCAGATCGCTTTTTGCCGAACTCGATATTTCGTACGACCAGTTTATTCGCACGTCAGACGAAGAATTGCATTGGCCTGGGGCAATTGCGCTGTGGAAGAAGTTGGTAGAGGCAGGGGATATATATAAAAAAGGATACGAAGGATTGTACTGTGTTGGGCACGAAGCATTTATTACCGAAAAAGATTTGGTCGGTGGGAAGTGTCCCGACCACAATAGTGTCCCGGAGCATATCAAGGAAGAAAATTATTTCTTCAAGCTCTCGCGCTACACGCAAGCGGTCAAGGAAAAAATCGAGTCAAAAGAGCTGTATATAGTGCCAGAGACACGCGAACGAGAGATACTCTCACTACTGAACGAAGGGCTCGAAGACGTAAGTTTCTCGCGCCCAAAAACCGCGAGCTCTGTTGGTATCCCAGTGCCCGGCGACGAGTCGCAAGTGATGTATGTGTGGTGTGACGCACTGTCCAACTACATCACGGCGCTTGGATATGGGCGCGACGACACTCTGTACAAGGAGTTTTGGCCTGCGCAGGTACATGTGATAGGCAAAGATATTTTGCGCTTCCACGCAGCAATTTGGCCGGCGATGCTTCTGTCCGCGCAAATCCCACTTCCAAAATCAATTCTTGTCCATGGGTTTATCACCTCGGGCGGCAAAAAAATGTCAAAGACGTTAGGCAACATCATCGACCCACAAGAGTTATTGGAAGAATATGGTACCGATGCGGTACGCTACTTTCTGGCGCGGCATATTACACCGTTTGAGGATGGTGACATCACCCGCGAGAGTTTTAAAGAAATATACAACGCCAATCTTGCCAATGGGCTCGGTAACTTGGTTGCGCGGGTGATGCAGTTGGCAGAAACGCATTTAGAAAAAGGAACTCGCCCCGAGGTGGTTGGATTCCCGCCGGAATATACCCAAGCACTAGACAACTTCGAAGTCAACCGCGCACTCGACTTTGTTTTTTTGCGTATCAAAGCGCTTGACCAAACTATCACACAAACCGAGCCATTTAAGTTGGTGCAGACCGACCCGGAGCGTGGCACGCAAATCATTTTCGAGTTGACACAAGAGCTGTACGCTATTGGTCGAATGTTGAACCCATTTTTGCCGCAGATGTGCGAAAAAATAAAAGCGGCAGTCATCGCCAACAAAAAACCCGAAACACTCTTTCCGCGTAAAGAATAATGAAGTTTTTTGACGCGCATGCGCATATACAACTGCCGCAATTTGACACTGACCGGGCAGAGGTACTCGCGCGTATGCAAGCAGACGAGGTAGGTGCGATTGTAGTCGGCACTGACTTTGAAACAAGCAAGGTGGCGGTCGAACTTGCAGAACAACATGATTTTTTATGGGCATCGGTCGGCTTGCACCCCAACCACCCTTCGACGGATTCGACAAGCTCACCGCAAGCAAGCTCAGGGCAGGTAACCCTAGAAGAGTTTGAGGTACTTGCGAAGCACCCCAAGGTGGTTGCAATAGGGGAGTGCGGGCTTGACTATTACCGCCAAGAGCCGACTGAAGTAATAAAAAAAATACAGCACGAGCGATTTAAAAAACATATCACTCTTGCCCTTGCTACAAGTAAGCCTCTTATTGTCCATTGTCGCCCGACCCGGGGTACCCAAAATGCGCATGAGGAAATGTTTGAGTTGCTTACCGCAAACAGTGGTGTGCGCGTCGTGATGCATTTTTTTACATCAACCAAAGAGATTGCCGAAAAATATCTGGCACTTGGCTGTTATCTTTCGTTTCCCGGGCCCGTCACTTTTGGCGATATGTATGACGAGGCAATCCGTGCGACACCACTCGATAGAATGTTAAGCGAAACCGACTCGCCATTTGCAGCACCCGTGCCGTGTCGAGGTACGCGCAACGAGCCAATATATGTTGTGGAAGTGGTCAAAAAAATCGCCACGGTTAAAAGTCTCCCAGTCGACGAAGTTGCAACACATATCTGCAACAACGCTTGCACCGTTTTTGGACTGTGGTAAGCTCTCCGTATGGCAGAAATGTCGCATTCCGCCGAGGTGGAGTTATCCCAAGCGAGCGTAAGCGAGTCCCGAGCACCAGCGAGGGGCAAACAAGAGACACGGCCTGTATACGAGGTCGGTTTTCACATTGCTCCGACTGTCCCTGAGGACGGTGTCGCCGCAGTGGTAGAGGAAATCCGCACCGCGCTTGGCGAGGCCGAAATCATTTCGGAGCACTTCCCGCAAAAAATGACACTTGCCTACACGGTTGAGCGCTCCGACTTGGGGCACCGCGAAAAATCAAACGAAGCATACTTCGGCTTTATCAAATTTGCTCTCGAGCGGCAAGCACTGCCCGCGTTCGAAGATGCATTGCGCGCGATTAAGGACGTGCTGCGTTTTTTGCTTATTGAGACTGTGCGCGAGGAGCTCGTGGCGGCACCCCGCCGCGCGGTGTTCTCATCCGACCGTTTAGAAGGTGAGACAATAAAGACGCCGGTATCCGCAGCACCCGAGGAAAAAGTTGAAGTTTCTGAAGAAGAGCTCGATAAATCGATTGAAGCTTTGGTAAACTGACCATATGTATATCAACAAAGCAATGCTTTTTGGCAACCTCACCCGTGACCCCGAGTTGCGCGCCCTGCCCTCGGGCGGGCAAGTTGCCTCGTTTGGTATTGCGACTAACCGCGTGTTTAAAAAAGCGGATGGTAGCCGTGCAGAGGCGACCGAGTTCCACAATATTGTCGTCTTTGGCCGCCAAGCAGAGACTGCCGCGCAATATTTGAAGAAGGGGAGCTCGGTCTATATCGAAGGGCGTATCCAAACCCGCTCGTGGGACAGCCCGGAAAAAGGGAAGCAGTACAAGACCGAGATTATCGCAGAGCGCGTACAGTTTGGGCCGCGCCCAAGTGGTTCGGGACAACCACGCGATATTAATACAGAGGAGCCACTCGCCCCGCGAAGCTCGCAGAGCGGCGTGGGGAAAGACGACGCGATAGACTACCCGCAAGAAGACATTAACCCAGACGACATCCCCTTCTAAATTTATTTAGAAAATATAAGCAGAAACTTGTTAAAATAAAATTATGCCAAAAGAAACATACGTAGCACACTTCCAGCGCATCGATTACAAAGACACCGAGGTGTTGAAGAAGTTCCTCAACCCGCACGGCAAAATCATGTCGCGCCGCCGCACCGGTCTCTCGGCCAGTAACCAACGCCTCCTGGCGCAGGCGGTCAAACGCGCGCGCTTTATGGCACTCTTACCGTATATTGTTCGATAAGGGCTTCACAAAATCAAATCTTTGAGTCACCGCAATTTTCCTGCTAGAAAATTTCTCTGTCTCGCGCCGTCGCGCTCGACTTAGTGCCTCTCAGATTTATTTTGTTTCGCTATCGTTTATCAACCCGCTCGGTGTACTCGCCAGTTTCTGTATTTATTCGCACCACGTCGCCTTCGTTTATAAAAAGTGGGGCGTTAACAGTGGCGCCAGTTTCAAGCACGATAAGCTTGGTACCGCCTTGCGCTGTGTTGCCTTTTACCGCAGGCGGAGCTTCTTTGACCGCGAGTTCAACTTTGATAGGGATACGGAGCGAAATTATTTTCCCCGGCTTCTCGTTTGACGGGTCGTCAAACACCAGACCCTCGACTACCGTGTTTGGTTTTAAGAATTTTCCACCTAACCCCACCGTTTGCTCGGGCAAAGTAAAACGCTCGGCGGGGTTTTGCTCGGCACAAAACCAGTGTTCCTGCCTACCGGCAGGCAGGCTCCCTACGACTCTAGTGTAAAGATATTTTATTTGCTTGGTCGAGAGGTCTGCCTCTGCAACTTTCTCCGACACATGGAAGGCCTGCTCGGTGACCTTGCCGGTCACCAAATGGCGGAGTTTTGTCTGGTTGACTGGCTTACGTTGTTGTTTACGAAAGACGTGCGCGTCCAACACCTCGTACGGCTCGTTATTGAGCAGTATCACTTTTTTCGGCAAAATCTCATTATATTCGAGCATCTGCGCATTCTATGAAACTTTTGCCTGTTACGCCAGTTGTAGCGAGTGACGCTCCTATGATATACAGTGTAGCCATGAAAGGAGGATATCTCACGCTGGAGGCGGAGGCACAAGAAAGACCTGACGAGGAAATACTTGTCGCATCAATCACGCACCCGTCGTTGTTTGCGTTGATAGTGCGCAAGTATGAAGAGCCTTTTCTTCGCAAAGCGAAGAACATTATAAAAGATGCGCATGAAGCTGAAGACATAGTTCAAGAAACATTCACCAAAATATATCTCAATGCGGCAAAGTTTAAAAAGCAGGAAGGCGCGAGCTTCTCCTCGTGGGGGTACCGCGTCCTCATCAACACGGCGCTGACGCACTACCAAAAACAAAAACGCAAAGGCGCACGCCAGGTCGAGCTCGATGACGAGATATGGGCTTTGTTCCCTGATAAAAACTTACGCCAGTTTGAGAAAAAGGAGTTTATAGATGAAGTCGCGTCGGTACTCTCGCGAATGCCCAAACCGTTTGCCAGTGCACTTAACGCGTTCTTTATAGAAGGGAAGACACAAGAAGAAATGGCGCGGGTCGAGGGTTTGAGTGTTGGGGCAATCAAAACCCGGGTCCACCGGGCAAAAAAAGAGTTTAAAAAGGTGTACGAAACTATTAGTACTAAAATCTAGTAATAAGGGTATGACCAGTAAAATAGAGCAACAGGTTATGGCAAGCGTCGCGGTGGTCTACACCGCGCGTCAGCTTTTGAGTCGTCGCGCGCTTGAAATTTATGCGCTCGCGGCCTCGGCGCTCGCACTGTGGCAATTGGTGTGGGTGCACAAAGTGTTCGAAAACTTTGTTGCCATAGAAAAAAACGGCCTCGATGCTGTTACCACATATCTTTTTGTCGCCGTCACCCAAACCCACCTGGCGGTCCAGCTCACGCTTGTGGTCGCTACTGTCGCATTCATATTCCTCATCGTCGACACCGTCCGCTCGGCATCAGATTCTTCTGCTCGCGCGTTTGCGTAGATGGACATCTTTTGCGCTACACTGTATAGTCCTATTCAGACGAACTCCATAGGGAGGAAGGGATGGACGCTCTACAGTTTGTTGAGTCAATGCTCACCAAAGCGGGTGTTGAGATTAATGGTAAAAACCCCTGGGACCCGCGCATGAAGGATCCTGCAGATTGGGCCCGGAAGGTTCTCCGAGGCGGCAGTAAGGCCTTCGGGAATCTGTATGTGCTTGGGTATGAGCAGGGCGGTTGGGACTGCGACAACTCGGAGCAGTTTATAACTAAAGTTCTTGACGCGGATCTGCGTAAGTACTTCGAGCCAAAGTTTGGGATGCTCTGGCTTTTGATGCGCTCCAAGCTTCTCAACCTGCCTCTGCGCAACCCCTGGAGGGTTGCGCGAGCGCACTACGACCGGGACCCAGAAGTGTTTGACCTCGTGCTTGGAGAAATAGGTACCTACAGCTGTGCCTACTTCGAGCATAGCGATGATCTAAAAGAGGCTCAGCAAGCAAAAAATGACCTCATCTGCCGTAAAATAAATCTCAAGGCCGGTGACAGGGTGCTTGAGGTCGGTTGTGGTAGGGGGTCGTTTATGGTTCATGCCGCAAAGTATGGTGCGCGGTGTGTTGGTCTTTCAGTGTCAGTAGGGCAAACTACATGGGCAAAAGAACAACACGAACACTTGGGGCTTCCAATCGAGTTTTACCTAACGCCCTGGCAGCAGTTTGTGTGCGACGAGCCGTTTGACCACGTGGTATCGATAGGCGCCTTCGAGCACTTTGGAAGGGGAAATTACAAACAGTTCTTTCGCTGGATGCGCAGCGTTGTCAAAGAGGATAACTTCTCGCTGATCCACACGATCGTAACCGAAAATAGAACTGGCAAAGACCCGTGGCTTAACCAAGAAATTTTCCCCGAAGCAGAATTACCAAGAGTCTCGCACGTCTATGAAGCGGCGAGAGGCAGTTTTAAGATTGAAGAGCTACATACCTTCGGTTACTACTATGCACTGACACTGCGCAAGTGGCTCGGGAACCTCCGTCTCCACCGAGGATACATCGTGGAGAAATACGGCATACGGCTCTATCGTACATGGGAACATTATTTGTGTTCTGGTGTTGCGAACTTCGAAACACGGCGGGTTGATTTAGGACAGTTTCTCCTTACCCCGCGCGGTGTGCGTGGAGATGTATACCACTCAATTCGATAACACACTCCAAAACGAGTGTGTTTTTTATTCATCCGAACTGCCGCCTGCCGTTTGATGCGCCAACCAATCTGCAACAATGCTTTTAGTACCTCTGCGGCTTTAGCGGCTCGCCACTCCATGTACAAAGAGTTGAGAAACTGGAGTAAGCCGAGACCCCTGCTCTAAATTATCTGCAAGTGTACGAAGCGCGATGGCAAACACTTTTCGTTGTGCTTCTTGTTTGGTACTGCCATACGCCATCACGCCGGGGAGCTTTGGGACTTCTGCAATCCAGCGCCCATCTTCCTCGCGGTCAAATTCGACTGCAAGGGACGGTACAGATTTTTTGAATTTACTACCCCGTATCATGTGGGCAGTATAGCACAAACTCGTTTTTTACTCCTCCGAACTCCCGCCGGAGAGTTTGCCGGGCGCGCCGGTTTCGAGTGCTTTGCGGATTTCTTTTAGTAAATCATTTGCGACTTTTTTGTTTTCGCGCAAGTATGTGCGCGAAGCGTCGTAGCCGCGGCCGAGTTTTTCCTCGCCAAAACTATACGAGCTACCGCTTTTGTATACAATTCCTAGCGACTCGCCGAGTGCCAACAGCTCGCCCTCGCGGCTGATGCCTTCGTTGTAGAGCAAATCAAACTCGGTTTTGCGGAACGGCGCCGCAATTTTGTTTTTGACTACCTTCACCCGGTGGCGGCCACCCACCACTTCCTCGCCTTTTTTGATTTGTGCGATGCGGCGAATGTCGAGCCGCACGCTCGTGTAAAACTTTAGTGCTTTGCCGCCAGTGGTGGTCTCGGGGTTACCAAACATCATCCCGATTTGCATACGGATTTGGTTGATAAAGATGACAATCGTTTTTGACTTTGCGGTGATTGCAGTCAATTTACGTAGTGCTTGCGACATCAAGCGTGCCTGTTTGCCCACGTGCTGGGCGCCCATGTCGCCCTCAATCTCGTCCTTTGGGGTGAGCGCGGCGACCGAGTCAATAACTATGATGTCGATTTTGCCCGAGCGCACCAAGCTCTCTACAATTTCGAGTGCTTGCTCGCCAGTGTCGGGCTGGCTCACTAAGAGCTCGTCGAGTTTGAC
This sequence comes from bacterium, assembly GCA_030647845.1. Lineage (GTDB taxonomy): Bacteria > Patescibacteriota > Minisyncoccia > Phycocordibacterales > SBAW01 > GWA1-54-10. The sequence continues at coordinate 1,600 of JAUSIO010000003.1, read as the reverse complement.
GCCAATCTTTTTTGCATACTCCGGGTCAAGTGCATGTTCGGCATCTATAAAGGCGCAGACGCCGCCCTTTTTTTGTGCCTCGGCAATGGCGTGCAAAGCGAGAGTTGTCTTGCCAGAACTTTCGGGACCAAAAATCTCGATGATGCGCCCGCGCGGATAGCCGCCGATACCGAGCGCCCAGTCGAGCCCTATCGAGCCAGAGGGTATCGCATCGACCCCGACCTTGGGCGCGTCGCCCAACTTCATAATCGCCTCGTCTCCGAATTTTGTTTTTATCTCGCGTATGGCCGCGTCGATAGCGCTGGTGTCGCGGCCCTCGCGGCTACCGACCGTCTTCGCTTCTTTTATTACTTTTTTTGCTCCAAATTTTGCCATAATGTTTTATAATCTAGCGAGTGAGCGAATAAAAATTTATTTTTAATTCCGAACGAGCGACGATTATATGAGAGCGCAGCTGCTCATATAATCAAACAGGACAATAATCAAGTACGTTTATCGCAACCGATTTGCTGGCACGGCGACCAAAGCGGTCGATACTCGCTACCGTAACTACAGTATACCCCGATGGCGGAGAGAGCGTCTCGCTAAAATGTCCCGACTCATCGGTAAATGCTGGCTTGTCGTTTATAGTTAGGAACGAAATGTTTTGTGCCTCGCCCTCCACTACTACCACTGCGCTTGAGGTGGCGCTACCGTCTACGGGTGAAGTAATAGTAATCCGCGGACCTTCCAAGAGTTTGCGACTCTCGAACAATCCGTATCCGGCCACAGCCAGGGTGACCGATATAGCGAGTATTGCACCGTACAGTCTTTTCGAAAAATCCTTGGACCTAAATTTGGAAATGTTATTCCGTAGATTCATGTTCGGTACGTGCCTCGCCGCGACCTTCGAGCAACTCGCGCGGTTTGGCACCGTCGCCGGGGCCAATAACACCGCGCTCTTCGAGCATATCAACGAGCCGAGCCGCGCGCGCGTACCCAACCCGTAGTTTGCGCTGGAGATACGAGGTGGATGCTTTGCCCGCCTCCAAGACCGCACTGCGTGCCGCTTCGTACATATCGTCGTCTATATCGTCGTCGCTGAACGCGTTAGCACCCGTCACGAGCATAGTCGAGGAACTTCCAAAACTCGTGTTATTTTGCACCGGTACAATATCAATTGGCAGTTCGGCATCGTTGTGTTTGGCTACAAAGTCCACAACCTTTTTTACTTCGACCTCGCCGATAAACGCGCTCTGCAAACGCACCGGCTTACCCATATCGCCGGCAAGGTAGAGCATGTCGCCTTGGCCGAGCAACTTCTCCGCGCCGCCCTGGTCGAGAATCGTGCGCGAGTCAATTTGGCTAGCAACTTGCAGTGCCATACGCGAGGGAATATTTGCTTTGATAAGCCCGGTGATGACGTTCACGCTTGGGCGTTGTGTTGAAAGTATAAGGTGGATGCCAACCGCCCTACTCATCTGCGCCAAGCGCACTACCGCGGCCTCGAGCTCCCGTGGATAGGTCTGCATAATGTCGGCCAGCTCGTCTATGATAATGACGATATAGGGCATTGCTTCGGGCGGAGGCATTTCGCCGAACGTCCCGAGCGCAGTCGAGG
>JAUSIO010000072.1 GCA_030647845.1 bacterium | reverse complement strand
CCGTTTGCGTTTATGTATATCCCCGCCGAGGGCATTTATTACGACCTGTTGGTAAACGAAATCGGCTCGGTCAAGGTCAACACGCGCAACCTGATTGACTATGCCTACAACGAAAAAAAGGTGATTATTGTCTCGCCGACGACCTTTGCCGCCTATTTGCAGTCGGTGCTGTACGGTTTTAAAGCGTTTAAAATCGAGGAACAAGCAAAGGATATTGCAAAAAATGTAGAGGCACTCGGGCGGCATATCAAAGCGTACGAAGATTTTTATAACCGCATCGGTGCGTCGCTTTCGACTACGGTCAATCACTACAACGCGGGCTACAAAGAGCTGGGGAAGATTGATAAAGATGTACTGCGGGTGACGGGCGAGGCGGTGGGTATAGAAATACAAGCCGTAGAAAGACCATTTTTGGAAGGGAAGGATTAAATTTGCATATTTCCGCCTTTTTCTGTATATTGTGCGGGCAATGGCAACCGCAAAACCAGCTAAAAAAGAAACCAAAAAAGAGCTCAAGGAGTTCGCTATTATCGAGACCGGCGGGAAGCAATACTTGGTGTCTGAAGGCGATACGCTCAAAATCGAGAAGATGGCAGGGGCTCACGTGGTGGGTGGCTCTGTTGCGTTTGAGAAGGTCCTTTTGCACGAAAAGGGCAGCGACACGACCATCGGTGTGCCCTACATAAAGGGTGCCAAAGTCTCGGCCGAAATCAAAAAAATCTCCCGCGCCAAAAAGGTGGTGGTCATCAAATACAAAGCAAAGTCGAACTACTTTAAAAAGCGCGGCCACCGCCAACCGTATTTTGAGGTGCAAATCACCAAGCTCGCATAGAGCTTCGCAAAAATCAAATTTGCCGGGACGCCTAAATTTTCTGCTGAAAATTTAGTAAGCTCCGCGCCGTCGCGCTGCGCTACATCCCTGCAAATTTATTTTTGCTACGAACGAGATGAAAGCGCGTTTGCAATGGTGTCGGGGTCGGCGTATTCTAATTCGCTGCCGGTCGAGAGGCCGCGGCCGAGGGAGGAAATTTTAAAGTTCAGGCCTTCGGCAATTGGAAGGATTTTTTCTTGCAAGAGTTTGCGGGTGTGGTCGCCTTCGCTGGTTGCCGAGAGGCCGAGTATCACCTCGCTCAACTGGAGTGCCGAGGCGTCTTGCTCGATGCGGCGCAGGAGTTCGCGCATCCTAATGTATTTTTCGGGCTCCTCGGCGGCCAGCGCAATAGTGCCGCCCAACACAAAATACAGCCCGCGGTAGCCGCTGCGCTCGACATTGTCGATGTCCGCATCTTTTTCCAGCACAAAGAGCGTTGCTTTGTCTCGGTGCAAGTTACTGCAAATCGAACAAATATTTTCCCCGACGCTCCGGTCGGGGCCCCGACCTTTTGGCGTCGGGGTTTCTTTGGCTTCGTTTGAGTACCAACGCCAGCATCGGTTGCATTGGCTGGTCTGTGCGCCTAAGTGGCGGATATGTTCCGCCAAATCGGTGCGAAAACCGGGTTGCTCTATAAGTAAAAATTGCACGAAGCGGCGTGCCTGCCTCGGCCCGATGCCGGGGAACTTTTCAAACAAACTAGTCAAGCGGTCAAGTGGGTTCATATATCGAAAAGTAAAAATCAAATTTGCTAGAACGCAGAAATTTTCTGCTGAAAATTTCTTATGTACGGCACCGTCGTGCCTCCCAACATTCCATCAAATTTATTTTTACTTTTCATAATTAAAAGTCTGCCGAAGTTGCCTCAAACGCGCTGAAGTCGGCTTTTTCGACCGTGACAAACGTGGTGCGTTTGTCGTCGAAAAAGAGCTCGACCTTCCCGGTTGGACCGTTGCGATGTTTCTCGACCAGAATCTCGGCAATGTTCGGGCGGTCGGAGTTTTCGTTCATTTTGTCATCGCGGTGGATAAACATAACCACGTCGGCATCTTGCTCTATCGAGCCCGAGTCGCGCAAGTCGGAGAGGCGCGGCTTGCCTCGGCGCGTTTCGACCGCGCGCGAGAGTTGCGACAGCGCCAACACGGGCACGTCGAGTTCGCGTGCAAGAATCTTGAGCGAGCGGGAAATCTCGGTTACTTGTTGTACCAAGCTGTCGCTGGCGCGCGCGCCGGTGGGTACCATCAGCTGGAGATAGTCGACAATCAAGAGCCCCAAGCCGTTTTCGCGTTTGAGCCTCCGGGCGGTTGCGCGCATTTTGAGAATGTTCGTGCTCGGCTGGTCGTCGATAAATATCGGCGCCTGGCTAAGCCTGTCGTACGCGTCGCGGATGCGTGCAAAGTCCTCTTGTCCCGCAATGCGCCCGGTGCGCAAACTCCACGAGTTGACATGCGCCTCGGCGGCGACCATACGGTCGACCAGCTGCTGTGCCGACATCTCGAGCGAAAAGATGCCAACCGTGGTGCCGTGATGCACTGCGGTTTGCCGCGCGATGTCAAGCGCAAGCGCAGTTTTGCCCATACTCGGCCGCGCCGCCAAAATAACCAGGTCGGATTTTTGCAAGCCAGCGAGCAAGTTGTCAAGGTCTCGGAAGCCCGTGCGGATACCGCGTAGTTCGTCTTTGTGTTCTTGCAGATGCTCGAGCCGCGCCCACGCATCGTGGAGCGTCTCGCGCAGAGCAACAAACTTCGACAAGGTCGGGGTCGAAGTCACTTCGTAAATTTTCTTTTCTGCGCGGTCGAGCGTCTCTTCGATTTCCTCGGCCTCGTTGTAGCCGAGCTCGGCAACGTGCTCACCAGCGTCGATGAGCGAGCGCAACATAAACTTTTTTTGCACCTGGTGGGCGTAGTGTTTAGCGCTCGAGGCCGCTGGTACCTCGCTCACGAGGTCTGCCAAGTAGGAGATGCCGCCTATAGACTCGAGCGAACCGAGGTCAGCAAGCTTTGCACGGACGCTCTCGATATCCACCGGCTCGTTTTTGATATATAGCGCAAGCATTGCACGGTAGATAATCCGGTGCTTTTCGCTGTAAAACGCATCGGGCG
>JAUSIO010000049.1 GCA_030647845.1 bacterium | reverse complement strand
CACCCGCCTCGCGCAAGAGCTTTGCCGTGGCACTCATGCCTGCGCCGGCAATGCCTATAAAATGGGCTTTTTTCATTTCCATACCATCAATCTAGCATCTTTTCTTTTTTAGTGTAGTGTTGCTATATGAGCAAACGTTCCGTAGTCGCCACGCCCAAACACCGTGAGGCTAAGCCTCACGGTAGTGCACAGGTGTCTTTGGCCGGTGAGTTCGCGGTTTTATCACAACTTGCCTTACGAGGAAAAGACGCAAACATGACGCTCGGTAACACGAAAGGCGTAGATATTTTGATATCTGACCCTGTAACAGGGAAGATGTTTAAGTTAGAAGTAAAAACAAACTATAGAAAAAAAAGAAGAAATGAGGAGGCTAATTCTAGAATTTTTGGAATAGTCTTGAGTTGCAGTGGTTGGATATTGAAAAAAAAGAACGGAGACTATGACGAGAAGAAAAATGCCAATCTATTTTACTGTTTTGTAAATATTACCAAAGAGACGAAACAGTGTAGATTTTTTGTTGTGCCTGCTAAGGTTGTTGCTAAGTACGTGAGAGATGAATTTCGCTTATATCAGCAAGAAAAGAAAAAGGAAGGGAAGGAAGCCAAAGATGTTGGCATGAGACAATTTCGTCTAGGATTTTGTGAATATAAGTATAAGGGAGAACATGAGAAAAAATACAAGATAGAAACACCTTTAGTAGAAGACTATGAGGATAACTGGGGTTTCAAATCAGTTATGGAATGAATTCCTATGATTCTTGAGCAAAAATGGAATATCCTCGGTGGAGCGCTACTTCTTTTAGGTATTTGGGCGTTTGTGTCTTATGGCCCCTACCATCAAAAATGCCCTGACGAATATACGACCTCAGAAGAACATTTGGCTGCGGTCGAAAAGTGGACAAATGATTTTTATGACAAGAACCCAGACGCCTCATTGGGTGATTGGGCGGCTGCGAGGCATAACTTTTATAAAAAGAACAACTGCAAAGAGGCTTTACAGCGTGTAGAAGACTATGACTCTGGGAAAGCAGACCCAGCCAGTAAAAAAATCGTAGATGAAGTGGTAGATGAAGTCATTTTCGGTCATAGGTTGTATGAACTGGTAAGTGACGGAAAATACGAAGAAGCGCTTGCCCTAAGTAGCAACGCTATGGAAACTTACCCAAATTCTGTCGATATTTGGATCCATCGAACCATGGCCTATTATTTTCTTAGCAATTGCGCGGAAGCTGCCGCTGCCGCGTATCATGTGTCAATGATAGCTCCGGAAGATGACGAAGATGCTCAACAGTTGTTGCCAAATATACTCAACAGCGACCTCTGTGCCCAATAAATTCTGCCCTCCCCGTGAGGCTAAGCCTCACGGTAGGTTGTTTTGTCGGAAGTTTAGCCAGAAATCTATGTGTTCTTCGAGATCTTTTTTGTTTGAGACGTAGTCTGGAAATTTGGAAGGGTCTGTGATTACAGGTTCCCCCGATTTGTATTCGCCGAAACTGGAATAGGGATAGTTGCGCACGAAAGCGCGTACTTTGTTAAAATCTTTAGCACCGAATTCTTTCCACAACGGGTCGGCTAGTTTTGCCGGATTTAGGTGGATATATGAGTACAAGTATTTTGCGTACGCATCGTAGTCGGCATGCTCAGCTTTGAATGTGCCCTGGAAAAGTCCACCAGTACGTTTGTGTTTTGTATTGAAGTACATGGTGTATGCGGTTTGTACGCGGTGCATAAATTTTGATATACCGCCTTCGACTGTTGGCGTTGCAAGTAGATGGAAGTGATTTGGCATGAGACAGTATGCGCCTAGTGCGACTAGAGGATTTTCTCTTGGGAGAGTAAACAAAAGGTCCCCATGTTTTTCGATTAGCTCGGCAGGCCGTATAGATTCTTCTGTGTTAAGAATGTATAGGTATGCAAGAAATCTCTTGTATTCGGAGGGAGAAGTAAAAGTAGTTCTTCTTTCAACTCCTCGGTTGTAGATATGGTATACCTCACCGTGCGCAAAAATTGTTTTTCGCATAAGTGGTAGTATACCGCCCTACCGTGAGGCTAAGCCTCACGGTAGGGGATAGTCGCGCCTTTCGGTTTTTTGTAGTAGGTTTGTTTAATATGGCACCCTTCAATACAACTCAGGGTAAAGGCAAACTTTCCATAGTTGCCACTCCAATCGGCAACCTCGAGGATATAACTCTGCGGGCACTGCGAACGCTCAAAGAATGTGATGTCGTGTATGCCGAAGACACGCGAGTTGTTGCAAAGTTGCTGGCGCGATACGAAATTAAAAAACCACTCCAGCGGCTCGACGCGGCAAAAGAGCTGGAAAAAGCCAAAACTATTGTCGAGCGGCTTGAGGCAGGGGAGCATGTTGTGTTTGTATCCGACGCCGGCACGCCGGGTATCGCAGACCCAGGCGCACGCTTGGTCGCGTTTGTGCGCGAGCACGCACCTAAAGTAAAAATTGAGGCAATCCCGGGTGCCTCGGCTCTCACTGCAGCGCTCTCGATCGCTGGAGTTGACGCGAGTGAATTTATTTTTCTCGGATTTTTGCCACACAAAAAAGGTCGGCAAACCACGCTAAAAAAAATCGCCACGGGCGAATATACAGTTGTCTTGTACGAGTCACCTCATCGCATTCTAAAACTTCTACAGGAGTTGGATACTGTTGGTATACAGCGGGTTACCATTGCGCGCGAGCTTACTAAAGTCCACGAAGAGGTACTTGTTGGAACACCGGTCGAGTTGGCTAAGGATTTAGAGGCTCGTGGTGCCGCGCGCGGCGAGTTTGTCGTTATCGTGTCTGTGGTAGAATAGCCCTATGTCAAAGGAAACGAGCATTATTGTCTTGGGTGTTTGGGTTGTCATTGTGCCGTACCTCGGCGTGCCCGCCTCCTGGCGTACAGTACTTTTGGTGCTCTCGGGTGCTGCAATCGCTACACTCGGTTTTCTTTTGCGTGGCGAGGCGATGACAAGTGGTCCCTTGCCGCGCAAAACTCGCGGCGGTCGCGTGAGTAGCTCGTTTGTTGAACATATTCCCCCAGTTGCAGAGGAAAGTCCCGAGTCGGCCAAAGAGGGCATCAACTCACTCAACTGAATTAACCTCTCTAGCTTCGTTGGGTTATACTTAGTATGTGCAGGAAGACCCGGAGAAAATAACCTATTTCGCGCAGACCAACAGCCGAGGTAAGGAAGTGCCGTTTGGTATCAAGCGCCGCGACCGTGCGCGGCATTTTTACACCATCGGTAAAACCGGCATGGGCAAGTCGACCTTGCTCGAGAACATGGCGATACAAGACATCCGCAACGGCGAGGGCATTGCGTTTATCGACCCGCACGGCTCGACCGCCGAGCGCATCCTCGAGTACGTGCCCGAGCACCGAATCCGCGACGTATTGTATTTTGCGCCGTTTGATATGGACTACCCGATTGCCTTTAACGTGATGGAGGATGTCGGCTACGACAAGCGCCACTTGGTTGTCTCTGGTCTGTTGTCGGCATTCCGCAAAATTTGGGTAGATGCGTGGAGCGCGCGCATGGAATATATTTTGTCCAACACGCTGTTGGCGCTTTTGGAATTTGATGGCTCGACCCTTTTGGATGTCAACCGGATGCTCATCAACAAAGTGTTCCGCAAAAAAGTGGTGGAGAACGTGACCGACCCGATTGTAAAAAGTTTTTGGGTCGATGAATTTGCTAACTACGGCGACCGCTATACACAGGAGGCGACGCCAGCAATCCAAAATAAAATCGGGCAGTTTACGAGCAACCCCTTAATTCGCAACATTGTCGGCCAGCCAAAGTCCTCGTTTGACATTAGGCAGATGATGGATGAGAAAAAAATTATCATTATGAACCTCTCCAAAGGTCGGGTGGGCGAAATCAACGCGAGCCTGCTGGGCTCGATGCTCGTAACCAAACTATATTTGGCGGCGATGTCGCGGGCTGACGTGCCCGCGCCGCAGTTGGCACGGCTACCGTCGTTTTACTTTTATGTTGATGAATTCCAAACTTTTGCAAACCAAAGTTTTGCCGATATCCTCTCGGAAGCGCGCAAGTACAAATTAAATTTGATCATCGCGCACCAGTATATCGAGCAGATGGAGGAGGAGGTGCGCGACGCGGTGTTTGGCAACGTCGGCACGACCGTGGCATTTCGGGTTGGCCCTTTTGACGCCGAGGTGCTCGAGACCGTTTTCCAGCCGCAGTTTACACAGACCGATTTGGTTAACCTCGGTTTTGCCCAAGTGTATTTGACACTGATGATAGACGGGGTCGGCTCGCCGCCGTTTTCGGCCACGACCCTAGCACCGTTTGATCCGCCGCCACAAAATTTTACCAGGGTTGCGCTTGAGCACTCGCGCCGGCAATTCGCAAAATCCCGCGCCGAGGTAGAAGTGGCGATTGCAAAATGGCACGAGCCGGAGCCCCCTGCCCCAAAAAAACCGGCGCCTGCCGTGTCTGCACCCCCGCCTCCTGCACCTGTGTTGCAAGTTGCTCCGACTCCTGCTCCGGCACAACCTGTCTCACAAAGGTCCCTGCCTAACCGGCAGGCAGGCTCGGGTTTCCCCGCTCGCCAGCAATCGCCTGGCGGGCAAGGCGGGGTCAGACCATTTGCTCGGCAGGTTGCGCCTTCGCACCCAACGCCTCCGCCACCATACAAAAAGCCCGGCACCCAAGAGCGCCCACCCTTGGGCGGGACAAACAGTCTGCGCGAGGCACTCGCTATGGTTACTGGCAAACAAACTCCCACATCCCCGGTTGCCAAACCTGCTACGCCGGCCCTGCACACCACGCACGCCCCCGACCTAAAAGAAACACTCGGCAAGATTGTGGCATCAAGCCCCCCAAAACACCCTGGCTTGTCCGAAAAAGCTCTACGCGATATGCTCGCAGTTACAGAAGTATCTGATGAAAACGCATAAGTTATTTTTTACAAGTGTTTGTTTTGTTGTACTTGCTGCTGTGCCCGGGTGTGTCAACGCGGCCGACTTGGTGAACATCAACACGGCTGACCTCGCGACACTTGATACACTTCCTGGTGTCGGCTCCTCGATTGCTCAAAGTATTATCGATAACCGCCCGTACGCTTCTATCGAAGAGATAAGTAGAGTAAGTGGCATAGGAGAGCCCGGTTCTAGTTCTTATGAAGACATAAAAAACCGCATTACGGTGAGCGACTCCTCTACGCCGAGTACCACACAGACGCAAGCATCTACTACTATCGTCACGAAACCACCACCGTTATCGTTTGATGCGGGCAGTACACTCCCTATCGTGGCACATATCACGGGAGACACGTTGGTGATGGTCGGTGGCGGTTCTTACTTCTCCGGAGCGGTGTTTGGAGCACAAGGTCTGCCGCTACAAAACGCACGCTACGTGTGGAACTTTGGCGACGGTACCACCGCAGAAGGACACATAGTTTTTCACGCCTATTCGTATCCGGGGAAGTATGTAGTGTCGCTCGACGCCTCGTCGGGTTTCTCGACTGGCTTCGACCGCACTGTGGTCGAAGCGGTCCCAGCGCAAGTCGCGCTGGTCGCCGAGGCAGACGGCTCGCTCTCTGTCTTTAACAAATCGCAAAAAGATATGAGCGTTGGGTTATGGACGCTCACAAACGGCCCGAGCAATTTTGTCATTCCGAAAAATACAACCGTGCTCGCGCGCGGCGGTGTGCGTTTTTCTTTTGCGGTGACGCGGGTAGTTGGAGATACGCAAGCAACGCTTTTGTACCCAAACAAAGCAGTGGCTGCCGCGGCAGACCCGAGCGCCGACTCGCCACTACGCGGAGAACCTATTAGTATGGAAACTCCCCGCTCTATTTCTCCAGTTGTTCATACGTCTGTCTCGGCACAACCGGCTGGTCTCGTGCTTGCGGCAGAAACCGGTGGGACAAGCACTCAATCAGCAACCAACACACCAATTATCGCTGGAGTAGAAGATACTATAGGTAGCGCAGCAGTGGCAAAGAGCGGTGCAGGTGTCCCTTTGTGGGTGTCATTCCTCGGGCTCGCCGGGGTGTTGGCTCTGGGGCTCGCCGGAGTCTGGTATGTGCGCTCCCGCATACCGGCACGCGTGTCCGAAGAAACCACCCCAGATGGTGAGGAGTTTGATATCGAGTAACCATGAAGCGCGCACTCATTTTTTCTCTCGCATATTACCCGCATGTCGGCGGGGCAGAAGTTGCGATTAAAGAAATTACCAACCGTATTGCACCGGGTGATGTCGAGTTTCACCTGGTGACAATGCGGTTTTCTCCGCAGGAAAAGCAAGAAGAAAAAATTGGAAATGTGTTTGTGTATCGGGTTGGGAGCGGTACATCGTATCTTTCGAAAATACTTTTTGTACCGCGCGCAGCGCGGCTAGCGCAGACACTCAACCATCAGAAAAAATTTGACGGTCTATGGGCGATGATGAGTTATATGCTTTTCCCTGTCGCGCTCGCACGACTGCGCTTACCGTATGTACTCACTTTGCAGGAAGGCGACTCATACGACCATATGTTTGCGCGGTTGCGAGTTTTTTTATTTTTGCCATTGCTCAACTGGGGCTTCCGGCATGCAGCAGTTGTGCAAGCAATATCAAACTATCTTGGTGGTTGGGCGCGCAAGCGCGGTTTTAAGGGTCCGCTTGAAGTGATACCAAACGGTGTTGATACAAAACACTTCTCCAGTGGCACGGCCCGCGACATTGGTAAAAAGAGCGGCGAAGTGTGGCTTATACATACGGGTCGGCTCGTTACAAAAAACGCACTCGATACCGTGATCGAAGCACTGCCATTTTTGCCACCATATATACATTTTTTCTCAATCGGCACTGGTCCTGACAAACAAAAACTTGAGTTGTTGGCTGAAAAACTAGGTGTCGCCGGGCGTGTGCATTTTCACCCATTTGTGTTTAATATAGAACTGTCCGGCTACCTCAAAGCGTGTGATATCTTTGTCCGCCCTAGCCGCTCGGAGGGCATGGGCAACTCGTTTATTGAGGCGTTTGCCGCAGGGCTGCCAGTTATTGCAACTCAAGAGGGTGGCATCGCCGACTTTCTTTTCGACGCAAAACGCAACCCCGACCAACAAACAACCGGCTGGGCGGTCGACAAAAATTCGCCCGAGCAAATCGCGCAGGCGGTAAAGGACATCCTCGCCAACCCCGAGCAGGCACAAAAAGTTGTCCAAACCGCTCGTGCTCTCGCCCTTGCAAAATACGACTGGGACCTCATCGCCAAAGATATGAAAGAGAAGGTGTTTGATAGGGTGCTATTGACAAAATAAGTCATAGAATGTAAGGTAAAACTGAACCAATACACGGAAGGAACATGTAATGGATCAAAAACCGTGCGGGCCAGCCTCGCAGGAGGTTGCAACTCTCAAGTTTTTAGACATGGTAAGGAAGTCAAATCCAGCATTAGCCGACGAGTTGGAGCGCGAGGAACGAGATCGAGGGAAGTTTTTCTTTTCCCTATTCGGTTGGCTTCTAGGATTATCGGTGGTCGGCGCTACACTCGTTAATGTATTGTGTCCGACCTGCCGCTGACGACCGCCCGTATCACACAGACCCTGCCACACTCGGCGGGGCTTTTCTTTTGCCCGTAACTTCTCGCGCACGGGCGGGGTTTACTATAGAGTAATTACATGAGAGTTTTGATTGCGACACCCCTGTACCCGCCCGAGATAGGCGGTCCGGCGACCTATGCTGAAATTCTCAAGCAAGCGTGGGGTGATGATGCACTTCTCGTCAAGTTTTCTGATGTTAGAAAATATCCGAAAATCGTGAGGCACCTACTCTATTTTCGAATGGTATTGAAGGCGGCTCGGAATGCAGATGTGGTTCTTGCTCTCGACCCTGTTTCTGTTGGCTTGCCTGCAATGAAGGCGGCGCAAAAAGCAGGAAAGAAATTCGTAGTAAAAATTGTGGGTGATTACGCGTGGGAACAGGGGGTGCAGCGTTTTGGCGTAACACAGACTCTCGATGATTTTGTAAAAACAAGGCAACCGTCTTTTGCCGTCCGCCGCTTGCAAGAGATTCAAACCAAAGTTGTACAGGCCGCCATCCGGATTATCGTGCCAAGCGAGTATCTGCAAGAGATAGTCATGCAGTGGGGAATTTCGAAAGAGAAGATTTTTGTGATTAACAACGGTATCAAACTCCCCGAGCATATTCCTACGCAACAAAAAAAAGAAGGAGAGTTTCTTATTGTATCAGCTGGGCGGCGCGTGCCCTGGAAAGGCTTTGAAGCGATTGAGCGCGTTGCACAGTCGCATCCGAACTGGCGTGTTCAGATACTTACCGATCGTCCACGAGAAGAAGTACTCAGCTGGATAAAAACAGCCCATGTTTTTGTGTTGAATTCGCAGTATGAAGGATTTTCTCACGTCCTTGTTGAGGCGATGACTCTTGGTACTCCAGTTGTGGTTACCAATATTCGAGCAAACAAATCTCTTGTTGGTGATGCAGGTTTGCTAATCCCGCCCGGAGATGGTACTGCTCTTGAACAGGCACTTATAGAAGTTGAAAGGGATCCAAAAGAAGCTCAAGATCGGGCTAGGGCAGGACAAGAACGCATGAAGTCTTTTGAAGTTTCGTACACACTTGATCTAACAACCAGTCTTCTTAAATCACTATGAGAGTGCTAATGATCACTGGCGACAGGAATTTTAAGCCCGGCAATCAGCGCTACGACTTGCAACGCGCGCAGGTCGAAGAACTTGCTAGTATCTATTGGGGGTGGGGACATCTTTTCTTTAAACTCCCCAAAGGTCGCTTCGACGTCATAACCGCGCAAGATCCCCTGCTACGCGGCGCATTTGCCCGCCGCGTAGCCAAAAAAACAGGGGCGCGGCTTAATCTACAAATCCACACCGACCTTTCGGCACTGCCATGGCTCAAGCGCCGTTGGGCTATGTTTAATCTCCGCAAAGCGGACTCTGTCCGCGTCGTGTCCGAAAAAATAAAACAACAAGTCGAAGATATAGGTATCAAAGCACCGACTCATGTGTTACCCATTTATATTGATGTAGAAAAGTTTCGTTCTATAGAATGTAAACCGCATGCGCAAAAAACAATACTATGGCTCGGTCGTTTTGAGCCCGAAAAAGATCCGCTGTGCGCACTGCTTGTTTTACAAAAAGTCCGCGAAGTTGGTATCGATGCACGTCTTGTATTGCTGGGTACAGGAAGCCTTGAGAAATTCTTGCGCGCAGAAACCGTGAGGCTAAGCCTCACGGATCATGTTAAATTCCCCGGCTGGAAGAGTGATACAGCGCCCTATCTTGCAGTTGCCGATGTCGTGCTGTGTACCTCCAAGCACGAAAGCTGGGGAGCGAGTATTGTAGAGGCGCTCGCGGCGGGTGTACCGGTTGTGGCGCCCGACATTGGCATCGCCCGCGAAGCGGGCGCAATCGTAGTTCCAAAAGATAAAATAGCAGAAGCGGTAATCGATGTCTTAAAATCCAACAAAAAAGGTGAGCTCAAATTGAAGCTTCCAACTGCGGAAGAGTGGGCGAAGGCATGGACGCAGTCACTTATATGAGACTTTTAATTTGCACCCAAGCGGTTGACCGCAGAGACCCAACGCTCGGCTTTTTCCACCGGTGGATAGAAGAGTTCTCCAAACACTGTGAGCAGGTGGAAGTGATTTGTTTGCGCAAAGGGGACTACGGATTACCGGTGAACGTGCATGTACACGCGTTGCGCTCCAAAAATAAAATAGGTCGCGCGCTGGAGCTGATACGGCTGAGTATGAGTCTTGAGTATGATACAGTCTTCGTACACATGAACCCAGAGTATCTGGTTGCGGCAGTGTGGCTCTGGAAGTTGTTGGGTAAAAAAGTGGCGCTCTGGTACACGCACAAAAGCGTTGATTTAAAATTACGTATTGCAGAAAAGTTCGTTGATAGTATATTTACGGCCTCGAGCGAGAGCTTTAGGTTACCAAGCAAAAAAGTGCGGGTAATGGGGCATGGGATAGATACCGATTTTTTTACTCCAGACCCGCGTGTCGTGCGTGGCAGTTTTGCACTCTCCGTTGGGCGACTCACAAAAAGTAAACGGCATGACTTGGCTATCTTGTCTGTGGCGGATGCTGGACGCGAGTTACGAATAGCGGGCGAGGGGTCGGAGCGTGCACATCTTGAGTCGCTCGCCCAGGAACTTACTGCCCGCGTACAATTTCTCGGTGGCCTTACACAGGCGCAACTACGCGACGAGTACCGGAAGGCCGCGTACTTGGTACACGCCAGCGAGACGGGGAGTTTAGATAAGGTAGTGCTCGAGGCACTCGCGTGCGGCTTGCCGGTGCGCACTAACGACCCAAATCTTGCCCAGTTGCCGCTTGATGGCTCGGACCCCGCCTATATACGCGAGCATCACTCGCTCCAGAAACTTATCCCCGCTATTGTTGAGGCACTTACGGTATGAAGCGCGTTTGTTTTTTTGGCATATTCGACCCAAACTATGCGCGCACAAAAGTCCTTGCCGAGGGCTTTGCACAATGCGGATATGAGGTGGTGTTTTGCCAGGTAGACCCTCGCGTGCACTTGGGTTGGCGGAAATATGTGGTGCTCTACACGCAGGGGCGCCGCCTTCGCCACCAGCACTTTGACTACGTCATGGTGTGTTTCCCCAGCCGTGTACTTGCGGTGGTAATTGCGCGTCTGTTGCTTGGTCGGCGGATTATCTTTGACGCGTTTCTCTCGATGTACGACTCAAATGTTTTTGACCGTGCATTGTACCCTGCACGGAGCGCACGCGCACTGCGCGACTGGTTTATTGACTGGAGCAGTTGCCGCCTCGCGTGGAGAGTTTTACTGGATACCAACGAGCACATCGTATACTTTGTCTCGACGTTTTTGGTGCCGCGGGCAAAGTGCATCCGCGTGTGGGTCGGCGCGGACGAAAAAGTATTTTATCCGAGACCTGCACAAGAGCCGGCGATTTTTACAGTACACTTCCACGGCACACACACACCTCTGCAAGGTGTCTCGTATATCGTCGAGGCGGCGCGCCTTCTTGCTGATGAACCTATCCAGTTTCGCATTGTGGGAAACGGACAAGAATCGAAGAAGGTACGGGAGATGGCAAGGCAGTGGGGGCTTACAAATATAGATTTTGTAGACAATGTGCCGCTTGCACAGCTGGCCGATTATATTACCACATCGCACGTGTGTTTAGGCATCTTCGGTAGCACGCTCAAGACCACCCGGGTGATACCAAACAAAGTGTTCGAATGTCTGGCGATGGGAAAGCCGGTCATCACTGCCGACACACCAGCCATGCGCGAGCTGGCTGAGCTGGATATCCCGCCCTTGGTGCTCGTGCCGCGCGCCAACCCCGAAGCGCTTGCCGAGGCGCTGCGCGCGCTTGCTTGTGACCCCGCGCGTCGCGCGCAGCTGGGGCGCAATGCGGCGGCGTTTTTTGGCGCGCATCTACGTGCCAAAATAATCGTTGCTGATATATTGAAACAATTATGAGTACTCGACCCATCTCTTTTTATGTAGACCCGGCGTGGCGTCGCGACGCCCAGCATGTCCCGCTCCTGTACCCGTTTTGGGGGAACCCGCTCGACCCAAAACGGGTGCCGTTCCAACATGCGATATTTGAACACTATAGGTTTGACCAGTCATATTACAGCATTACAGATAAGGAAGACGAAGCAGACCTGGTGTTGATGCCATACGCGCATAACACGGTGTTGCGCGCCATGCCAGAACTATTTTTACAGTGTCGGCAAATAGCACGTCGCTTGGGGAAGCCGCTCTTGGTCGATGGTATAGGAGATGTCGAACACCCAGTGCCAGACGATATATTGGTCCTACGCTATGGTGGGTATCGTTTTGACAAGAAAGGAAACGAAATTTTTATATCCCCTTACGCCGACGACTTGCTCGAAACCTATTGTGGTGGAAAACTTTCCTTGCGCGAGTGGCACCCCGTGCCCGTGGTTGGCTTTAGCGGGTGGGCATCGCTAACCCCCGCACAAGCGGCACGCACGATACTGAAAGAATTGCCCGACCGCTTGCATGGTATATTCGACAGTCGTTATCGCGCAAAAAAGAAAGGGGTCTTTTTTCGCCGTCAAGCATTGGCGATATTGCACCGATCGTCAAAAATTACACTCAATGCGCTGGCGCGTACCTCGTACTCGGGCCACGTAGATACACACGAAAAAGACCCGAACGTGTTGCGCCGCGAGTTTGTCGACAATCTCTTGGGGAGTGACTATGGCCTCGACATCCGCGGCGACGCCAACCAGTCGACCCGCTTGTTTGAGATGCTCTCGCTCGGGCGCATACCGGTAATTGTCGACACCGAGCGCAACTTTGCGTTTGATGATGTGCTCGACTACTCCACTTTTTCGCTCACGGTTGACTTTCGCGATATCAAAAAACTGCCAGAGCGTATAACGCAGTTCCACGCCTCGCTCACCAACGAACATTTCCAAGAGATGCAAAAAAACGCTCGCAACGCATACCGCAACTACTTCCGCGTGGACGCGCTCACCCGCCCCCTCATAGCCGAAATCCGCAAACGTATTCCTCCGCAGGTTAAACCTGCGGAAAACCTGCGGAATTGAAATAAAAATACCCGCCTTGTTAGGGACGGGTTCAAGTTTGGGTGGCGCTTGTTGGTTAGCGGTCGAACGTCAGCAGAGCCGTTGCCAACGCGCTGGGCACGAACGGCTCGGTCTCGAGCATCTCGCGAACCCGGGTCCCCGAGAACATGTGGATATTGCCCTCGTAGGTGTCCTTGGCGTTTTGCACGCGCGACAGGACGTCGTCGCTACCGAGGTTGGTCTTGGCGTAGAAGCACGACTCGATAACCGCCGAGTCGGAACGCGTATGCTTGCACAACCCGAGCTGTTGGACAAACGTAATGTCGCTCGCCAGCAGGTTGATCTCCTCCTCGATTTCGGCGAAGACCGTGTGCAACAAACTGCACGATGGCCGTGCCTTGCTCAGGTCGACATACCCAGCGGCCGACATGTGCCAGTGCTCCGGGTACAGCGTCACATTTTTCGAGCGCAGCGAGAGCGGGAACATTCCGTCGCCGGTCTCGATCAACACTGACATGCTGATGACATGGAGCTGCTCGTCGGCGGGGAGCGCGTTGCGCACCTCGTCGGGATTGGTCCAGACATGCTGTGCCCAGGTCATGGGCATGCAGTCTATGACACCGCCTTCGACCTTGATGAAGCCGACGCGGTTCGGCACCATGTCGCGGTTCTCAAACGGCTTGCCGCTCTTCGGGTCGCCTTTGGCGATGTAGCTGTCGAGCACTGGCGTTGCGGTTGAAACACGAAAAGCGAGCTGATATAGACCCGAATTCCGGTCTACGAGCTGGAAGTCCGGATGTCTGATCGTCACTGACTAATCCTTTTCTCTCAAAAAAACCTCTGCAACGGGGGCTGCAGTTCCTAGACAACAGTAGCAAGAAATGACGCACTTGTCAACCATTTGTGGGTCGCGCCGCTCTTTGGTACAGTCAAGCTGATTTTATGCCCAAGGCGTATTTTATTTTAATGATACACAATGAGGAGGACGCCATCCCCTCGGTTGTGCAGAGCATCATGCACTGCGACCTGCCGCCGCAGTACGAGCGGCGCATATTGGCGGTGCAAGACGGTAGCGTCGACCGCAGTCAAGCATTGCTTGAAGAGGCGGCTCGCACGGCGCCCGTACATGTCCTTGCATATCCAACGCGGCAAGGTATGCCAAAGTCGTTCCGCGGCGCGTTCGACTACTTGGAGCCGTACCTTCAAGACGACGACCTTGTGTTTACGATGGAGGCCGATGCTACCAACGATATTAACTGTGTCGGACCCATGGTGCGCGAGATAGAAAAAGGCGCCGACGTGGTTATAGCCTCGCGTTATGCGCCGGGGGCGGTGTCGCTCGGTTTCCCCTGGTGGCGGCTGTTGGGGAGCAATGTCATCAATATGATTTTGCGTCTTATGTGGAACGTCCCGCATGTTACCGACTGTTCGGTCTTGTACCGTGT
>JAUSIO010000039.1 GCA_030647845.1 bacterium | reverse complement strand
ACCGCTTTCGCGCGTCGGGATGGGAGGCAACTGGAAAAAATCGCCCACCAAGACCACCTGCAGGCCGCCGAACGCGTTGGAGCTTTGCAGGACCTCGCGGCACACCGCGTCGACCATGCCGAGCGTGTCGGGCGAGAGCATCGACACCTCGTCGATTATTAAAATTTTGGTGCGGCGGATGCGTTTGACCACGTGCTCTGTGGAGGCAATGCGGTCTAGGTCGTACTGGCTAAGGAAGCGCTTGATGCCAATGCCGGACCACGAGTGGATAGTCATCCCGCCGATGTGCGTGGCCGCGATGCCGGTTGATGCGGTGATGGCGGGCTCAATACCCCGCTCCCGCAACCCGCGGGTAAACTCGTTAACGGTGTGCGACTTGCCCGCGCCCGGCTCGCCGGTGAGGAAGACGTTTGCTCCTGTTTTTAAAATCGTTAATGCTTCGCTCTGTGTCATATTTTTGCGGTCATGCGGAAAGAATAGTACTGCTAGTCATTGAGAGGCACAATGTCGCTGGAGACATTGGCGTTGGCCGGGATGACGCACAGCACTTTGCCGGTGATTTTGAAATCTTCTTTAAGAATTATCGGCTTATACTTGGGGTCTTTGGACTCGGGATAGAGCACGGCTACCCCATCGCGCTTTTCGTAGCGCTTGACCGTGACCATGTCGCCAACGATAGCCGCGACGCGGTCGCCTGACTTAACATTGTCGGTAAACTGCACCAAAATGTAATCGCCCGAGTGGATGCCGGCGTCGAGCATTGAGTCGCCCACCGCGCGCACGGCAACGATTTCGCCCGACTCCTCAACTATTTTTTTATCTACTTCAATGTACTCATCTGCTTGGGTGTCGCCCTTTTTATATCCTTGGGCGTACACACTAAGGTCGTCACATCCGACGTTGGCCACCACCGGGATAAACACGGTGCCCCACATGCCGTCGGCGTTGCGCAGTTCAATGTTGCGCCACGTGTTTTTGCGCCTCACTATGTAGCCTTTGCGCTCTAATATATCTAAATATTGGGTGACGGTGCGCAGAGACGCAAACCCCAGCTTGGCGCGCAGCTGCTCGAGCGTCGGCGGCTCCTGCCACTTTTCGATATGGGCGCGCAGGATGTCGAGAACCTTTTGCTGTTTGTACGTGAGTAGTTGCATCATACAGATTGCTTTTTACTAATATACACAGACTATAGCACATGTTTTAGCCTGGAATACACACAATACACTTGTCTGTGGATAAGAAAACAGGAGGCTTGGGAGCCTCCTGTGTGTTTATCGAACGATTCGCTGCACATACCGGTCCCCTACGGAGAGGACCACCCTGCTCCCGGCATTCCACTCGACCGCCTTTTCGACCACGCCGTCGGAGAAGATGTATCCCCCGTCGGGCATTTCCGAACTAACAGTCAGCGGTTTGCCGGGCACCACACGACCTGTCACAAGCGATGTCCCGGAATTTGGCGACGGAAACGGTTCCCGTACAACAAAAACCAGTTCATTACTTGTGGCCGCCGGTAGCGACGACAGTTTGCTTTGTGTCCCCTCGCGGGTGAGCCCAGCCACCATCGCTACTACACTACGCAACCAACCCGTAGAACCCACACCCGTCGAGACAATGATACCGCTCGAGGACTGGTGTTCCGTCTGGCCATCGAACGCCATCTCGTAACGCGCGGACACGTGGTCCTTGCGCCCGATAAAGATGTCGTTGATTCCCCAGACCACGCGGTCGTCATCGATAGAGGCCTTCACAAACGGGAGACGCTCTGCACGATATGTCCCCGCTTGGACCTGGGCGATCACGCCCCCCACCGCTTGCGGCGGAAAGAGCATGAGCTTCCCAGCGACAGTCTTTGGGTCGGGGTTGACCGTGAGGATAGGCTGGTCGCCGGCATACTTGGCAAGATTAGCGAACAATCCGTCCGGACCGCAGACCACGATGAGGTCTTTGTCCCGGAAGAGGAAGTTCGGCAAATCTTCGCGGCGAACGGTTGTGACCGGCAGATCGTTCGGGATTTGACGCCGCACTTCGGCGAGGGCCGCTTTGTAGGTAGCGTCCTCGTCCTTGTACGGCGCAATCGATTGCCCCCGCGACTCAAGGGTAAATGTGGCTGCGCCTTCGGTGAGGTGCTGGAGCACAAGTTCCTCGAGCCGGGAGGATTTCGTGACGATAACTACCCGGTCCATGGCGCCCTCACTTCTGGCCGACGGCGGCCAGGAACTCCGAGGTGATCGCCAGGCTTCCGAGACGTCCGGTTTTCGCCGCGTCCATGATGGCCGCGCCGAGCAACTTGCCGGCCTCGACATTCTCGAGCGGAGCAAGACGGATTTCGGTTGCCTTCGCATCAGCGTTGGCTTCCTTCTCCTTGTTCAGGGCCTGCTCGACGAGCAGGATGCCTTGCTTCTTCTCGAGCTCGAGCTTGGTACCGGCTTCGTATTCCTTGACAGCCCGCTCGTTCGCGGCAGCTTTCAGCCGACGGTCGTGGAGTGCCTTGTCGGCGTCGGTAAGCATCGCTTGGCGTTCCGTCGCGCCGATCGCGTTCTCGACGTCTTCGTCGCCCGGCTCGATTTTGGGGATCGAGCAGGAGTTAATCGTGATGCCGTCGCCCTCAAAGGCATTGTTGCCGAGCGCGGTGGTGACCGCATCTTCGACTTCCTTCTGGGAGCGGGTGGCTTCTTCGACGTCCAGGTTCTTGACCTTGTCGAGCACCGCGCGCAACACGCGCTCGATGACCCTAGCGTGGAGCACCTGGTTCCATTGGCTTGAGTAGCCGCCGTCCTTGGCATTGACGGTGAAGTCAAACTTGGAGACCGCAGTGCTCGGCGTGAGGGTCGCCGTGAGGCTCCCCTGCACCACGACGTTCTGCTTGTCCTTGGTCTGGGCGTCGATTGCGAAGTTGAGGACTTGCGCCGTCGTGGGAACCACGGCGACGGTCGTTTTTGGACCGATGAAGCCGCTATACGCGAGACCTTTATCGGCGATTCGGCCGTTCTTCAGGAAGAAGACGTGCCCCGTAGCGCCTGCGCTGCGGAAGAGTCTAATCAACATGAGACGCTCCTCTCGTATGTGTGGTTGTGCAGTTATCAAAGAACCACGGTGTGTACTTACTGCATCTAAGTGTATTTTATACACTTACTTAAAGGGCACAAGGGGATAAAGCATTCGAGAACATTAGTGTACATTTGACAATATCTCACCCCTTGATATACTTGGGTCTATGCAAGAGCCTCCACGACCTGAACACCTACGCTTTGCAGTGCTTGCAACAGACACGGTGCTTATTACCATTAACAATGGTGAATTGCTAGTGCGGCTGGTGGGCGTCAACCGCCCTCCCCACTTTGTGGACGCCAAGGGTCTCCCCGGCGGGCTGCTCCACCCGCACGAAACAGCCGAGCAGGCGACCGTGCGGCATCTTACTGAAAAAGCACACGTCGATGCGTCAAAAGCATATATTGAACAGCTCTATACCTTTAGTAATGTAGACCGCGACCCGCGTGGCCGCGTCGTCGCGGTTGTATACCTGGCGCTCATCCCGTGGGAGAAACTCTCGGCGATAGAAAAAACAGACACACCCGAAAGTTGGTGGGCACCGGTCACCCAGGCAAAAAAACTTGCCTACGATCATGACGAAATTCTTGCCGTCGCACTGGCACGCCTGCGCTCGCGTATCACCTACACAACGCTTATCAACAAACTCATGCCCAGGGAGTTTACGCTCACCGAACTCGAGCATGCATATGAAAGTATTCTGAAAACAGACCTCGATAAGAGAAACTTCCGTAAAAAAATATTAAAACTTGGGATACTTGCCCCCCTACCCCACAAAAAGTCTGGCGGGCGCTTCCGCCCGGCGCAACTATATCGTTTTGCTTCCGAAAAGGTCACTGAGATTGAAGTTCTGTAAAATTAAATTTATCAACACACTGGGGTTGGGTGGCTAAATAGAGCCGTATACTAAAGATACGTAGGATTTATTTAATAAATATATAATCATGCCTCCAGTAAGTACCCCGCCTCAAGTGCCGCCGCCC
>JAUSIO010000038.1 GCA_030647845.1 bacterium | reverse complement strand
TTGGGATGGTGCCGGCCGCGACTGGTACGCAGACCGCTGGTTCTATCGTTCGGCCCGCGAGTTTTTGCGGTGTCTATGCTATGAAACCGTCTTTCGGCACCATCCCGCGCACTGGCATGCTCAAGACCACTGACAGTTTGGACACGGTTGGCTTTTTTACCGTGTACCAAAGAGATCTGCGGCGTATGTTTGATGCTATGCGTGTACATGGAAAAAATTATCCTATCAGTCACGCCGCGCTCGGCGATGAAACACGCCAGCACAAAGGAAAACAGAGGCCGTGGCGGGTAGGATTTGCCCGCACGCACACCTGGGACTATGCGTCAAAGGCGGCCAAAGATGCACTCGAACGTTTTATACACACACTTGCCACGCACCAAGGTGTCGCGGTCGCTGACGCGCCATTGCCGAAGATTATGGAAAAAACTCATGAGACCCATGCAACCATATATGACAAATCGCTTTCCTATTATTTTCAAAATGAGTATGCAGAGGCTGATTTTTTGTCCCCCATTATGAACGAACTCATCGAGCGAGGGGCGGCTATTACAATCGAAGATTTTAAAATAGCCATAGATCTTCAGACATCGATGATATACAAAATGGACGCATACTTCGGCGACTTTGATATCCTTATTTCCTTAAGTACCGCAGGCGAAGCGCCGGCAAGAAACAAAACGGAACTTCCTGACCCGGCACTTATGTGGACGCTGACGCATCTTCCGGTGGTTAGCGCGCCTGTGTTCACCTCAGAAAACGGGCTACCATTCGGTATCCAAATAGTTGCACGCAAATACAATGACTATTTACTGCTCGAATTCCTTGGTTACTTAGAATCGCTTGGTATGATACCGGCACGATCCATGTATGCGCGTGAGCGACAAGGGTATCAAAATAAAAAATGATACCAACACAATCCAAAGTACTCTTGCGACCTCTGCGAACAAGTGACGTTGGCTACCGCTATGTGGCGTGGATGAACGACCCGTGTACACAACGCTATACGCGCCGGCGCGGCACAAGAACGACACTTCGGGAACTTAAAGAATTTGTCGCCGACACTCGCACATCAAAAGATTGTTACTTGGCTATCATCGCTGATAAAAAGCATATCGGGAATTTATTTTTGCGCCGCGGCAGGGGCCGCAGTGCGGACCTCTCTATTATGATTGGCGAGAAAAAAGCCCGAGGCAAAGGATACGGCGGCGAGGCGATACGTGTGGCGAGTGCCTTTGCATTCGACAAACTCGGGCTAACTTCGCTCACTGCCGGCTCGGCGAACCCAGCGTTCAATGCGCTTATGCAGAAGCTCGGTTGGAAGCGCACCCGAGTAAAGCGCGCACATTTCCGAATTGGCAGACGCCGCATAGACGTAGTGTATTGGCGTATGGTAAAGAAAGACTATGAAAAAAGGGAATAGTATATACCTACGGTCGCTTACCGAAGATGACTTTACTGAGCGCTATCTATCGTGGTTCTGTGATCCAGAGGTAACACGCTTTCTTTTTGCACGTAATATTACTCGCGAAGATGCCGTTAAACATCTGCGCGACGGCATAAAGACGGGAAACTGGCATATGTACGCAATATGCGAAGTAAAAGGCGGCCGGCACATCGGCAACATAAAAATCGGTCCCATCGACAAGCACAACGGCGTCTCGGACCTCGTAACCGTCATTGGCGAGCGCGATGCGTGGGGCAGAGGCTACGGCCGTGAGGCGGTCGGGCTCGCGACACGTGTTGCCTTTGGGGAGCTCGGCATCCGTAAACTTTCCGCCAGTATCGACTCACGTAATATCGGCTCTATCAAGGCGTACACCGCGGCCGGGTTTGAGGTTGAAACATCGCTCAAGAACCAGTATCGCGATGAAGCGAGTGGAGAGCTTTCCGACAAAGTATTTTTTTCGTGCTTTAATCCAAACGTGTCATATGTATAACGGTCGCACCGAGCGTATTGTCGCCACTCTAGAAGCGCGGATGACCTCGACCCGTCTGCCAGGGAAGGTGCTCATGCCGTTGGTGGGTAAGCCGGTGTTGTGGCATATCATAGAGCGCCTCAAGCGCAGTGCATACCTGGACGCTATTTGTCTTGCGACGACGACCAACGCGCAAGATGATGTGCTTGAGAAATTGGCGCGCGAGCTCGGCGTTGAAGTTTTTCGCGGGAGTGAGCAAGATGTGCTCGGCCGCATCCTTGGCGCTGCGCAGTCGGTTGGTGCGGAAGTTATAGTCGAGATAAGCGGCGACTGCCCGGCCATTGACCACCGTAGTGTCGACGAGTGTCTCGAAGAGTTTTTTAAACACGATGTCGACTATGTAGCGAACAATCTTAACCCGACGTATCCTACGGGCGGGTTTGAGGTGCAAGTGTTCAAGACTTCGCTTTTGGCTGGAGTCGCGGCACACACACAAGACCCCACAGATCGCGCGCACGTTACGTATTACATATATACACACCCCGAGCACTACCACATGCGCAATGTGCTGGCGCCCAAAGAAGCAACAGCGCCTTGGTTGCGGGTAGTTCTTGATGAAGTTGTTGATTACCAAGTGATTAGCGCTATATTTGAGGCGTTGTATCCTAAAAACCCCGACTTCAGCGCAGAAGATGTTGTACGCTTTTTACAAGCACACCCAGATATCGCCACAATGAATAAAAACGTACGGCGAAAAAAACCAGATGAGCTCTAAACAAAAAAAATATACTGTAGCAATTATCGGCGCCGGGCGCATCAGCGCGTCTTTTGATGCACCTAAATCAAAAAATATCTTAACGCACGCGCATGCGATACAAAAAAATCCTCGCCTCGCCTTACTCGGCTTTGTCGACCAAGACGCCGTGCGTGGTACAAGAGAAGCAAAGCGATGGCGTGCCAAGTGTTTCCCGAGCATTGAAGCATTGTATAAAATAGAAAAGCCGGACATCGTTGTTGTTGCGACGCCCGACCACACGCACGTGCGCATACTTGCACGACTTTCGAAGCTCAAACCAAAGTTGATTATCTGCGAAAAACCGGTTGTCGCACACATGGGTGATATAGCAATAATGCAAAAATTGCGTTTGCCCCCGACTATCGTCAACTACTCGCGTCGATTTGACCCTACGGTTGCAAAACTCGCCGCTGACATTGCGAATGGTAAGTGGGGTAGCATTATCGCCGTGCGGGGCATTTATACTGGCTCGCTCTTGCACAACGGTTCGCACTTGGTTGACCTCGCCCGCTGTCTGGTGGGCGACAAGATAAAGCTCGAACTCACCCAAGGCGACGTGCGTGCCTACTCGGTTTTTGAGATTGATATACTTATGAGCCGTGGTCGCGTGCGATTTGTAAATGGTGGCCGGCAACTGCTCATAGAGCGGCCGAAACCTGACCCCATGTATCGAGGGTTTAAGACATTGGGTACTGCACGTAGCATACAAACAAACATACAAGATGCATTACCGAACCTGTACCGGCATGCGCTCGCTGTTTTAGATGGCACCACGCGCCCACACCCGAGCATTGCCGAAGCACTAGCGACCGAAAAAAAAGTATTATAACGATATGTCAGAACTTGCGATTAATGGAGGCAAGCCGGTGCGCGGCAGAGACCGCTTATTTCCTGTGTACAACCCTATCGGCGTGGAAGAAAAAACAGCCGTCATGCGCGTATTGGACTCCGGTGTGCTCTCGCAATATATTGGCGTGTGGCACCCGGACTTTTACGGCGGGCCCGAGGTTAAAGCATTCGAAAAAGAATGGGCAGAAAAGTTTTGTGTTAAGCATGCCGTCGCGATGAACTCGGCAACATCGTGCCTTATCGCAGCCGTGGGCGCACTCGGCATTCGTCCGGGCGACGAGGTGATTGTCTCGCCCTACACTATGGTCGCGTCGGTTTCGTGCATTCTCTGGTATGGCGGCGTGCCCGTCTTTGCCGATGTGGAGCCCGAGTATTTTTGCCTCGACCCCAAGTCGGTCGAGGCGGCGATAACTCCACGCACCAAGGCTATCGTTGTGGTTGACCTATTTGGCGGCGCGTACGACGCCGATGCCATCTGTACTATCGCAAAAAAACACAACCTCAAAATAATCGAAGATGCTGCGCAAGCCCCCGGCGCCTCTTACAAAGGTAAAAAAGTTGGCACGCTCGGGGACATTGGCGTCTACTCGCTTAACTTCCACAAACACATCCACACCGGCGAAGGCGGCGTTGCAGTGACCGACGACGACGCGCTCGCGGAGCGTCTCCAGCTGATACGCAACCACGCCGAGGCGGTGGTCGAGGCAAAGGGGGTCAAAGACCTTACCAATATGGTGGGGCAAAACTACCGCCTTACCGAAATCCAAGCGGCGATAGGGCGTGAGCAACTTAAAAAACTCGATGCACTCGTTGCCAAACGGCGCGAGAACTGCGCGTATATAGCGGCACGCACCCGCGATATGCCGGGCCTGGCACCTGCACCCGAGCGCCCACAGAGCGAGCACGTCTTTTATATGCAGCCATTTTTGTATGACGAAAAAGTCGTGGGCATTCCGCGCGCGCGGTTTGTCGAGGCACTTCTTGCCGAGCTTCCCGATGCGTCAATATCGGGCGGATATGTAAAACCAATCTACCGTATGCCGCTCTTCGGGCAGGTGCCGGGCCTGTGCCCCACAGCCGAGCGGCTGTATGGGAGTGAGCTCCTTTTGCACGAAATGATGTATCCCGGTCTCAACAAAAAAGATCTCGATGATGTGGTAGAAGCGTTCCACAAAGTGTACCGTCATCGCGGCGAGTTATGAAAAAGATATTAGTGGTAGTTCATGATGCTGGTGCCGGCGAAGTTATTGCCGCGTATGTCCGCACACATCGCACAGGCACGCACTATTATATCTACGCCGCGGGACTGGCAGCAAAGATACTCAAGCGCAATCACCTTGTCGTTAGTGCGGTGCGCGACAGCCACGCGTATGTCAGGGAAATTGTGCAGAAGCATGCAGACGCGTCATTAGTACTCGTAGGCACCGGGTGGATGACAACCATAGAAACCACAGCGATACTCGAAGCAAAAAAGTTGGGACTTAAGACAGTTGTATACCTCGACTCGTGGGGCGACTATCGCACGCGCTTTGGATATCCGCACAAAAGTTGGCGTGCGTATCTGCCAGACGAGCTGTGGTGTGGCGACAAACACGCACTCACATTGGCGCGGAAGTATTTCCCATCTATTCGCGTGCGCCTCGTGCCGAATGAATACGAAGCCGAGGCTATTCGGCGCACCCGAGCCCTACGGCGCAAGACAAAGCAATCATATGTATTATTTTTAAATCGGCCCAACGTCCGCTCTGACAAGCTTGCGCGGGAGCTTGCAGTGGAACTGTCAAAACGTAAAGATTTGTCGCCACTGCATATACGCCACCATCCTGCCGAAAAAATAAAAACCCGAACAGTCGATATTGCGCAAGACCTGGCAGGCGCGCGCGCGGTCGTGGGCCAAGAGAGTGCGGCGATGGCAATCTCTGTTGCGGCAGGTATCCCCACCATTCGCATCATCGAACGTGGCGTTTCTAAACTTTTGCCGCACAAAGGCATTGTGCAGGTGCACAGCGTAAAAGCAGTCGCTAAATTAATATCATGAATAGTTTGTACGAACATATCGTGAGGCACGCACGCACGCACCCGGATAAAGTGGCACTCCTGTCGTGCGACGAAGCGGGGAACACGCTTGAGAGTATTACGTACCGGGAGCTTCTTGCAAAGGTCGCTGCCGCGGCTGCGGGTCTGGCAGGTCTCGGGTTGCACAGCGGCGACCGTGTCGCGTTGCTTTTTGAAAATAGTCCAGAGCTTCTCGTGGTGAGCTGGGCGGCGTGGTGCAGCGGCATCACGACGGTCCCTCTCGATACCAAACGCGACACCGAGGAGCTCTGCGCGTACAAGGTGTCATTGAGCAAGGCGAGGACCACCCTCACGCAAGAAGATGTGCGCACATGGGTGGGCACTCCCGTTTCGTATATGAGCGGCCTCTCGCACGAGGCGCTTATATTGTTTACCTCCGGCACGACTGCGCGCCCGAAGGGCGCGCAACTTTCGCTCAATAATCTCGTCGTCAACGCCCGTGGCATTGTAGAGTGGCTACGCATAATACCCAGTGACCGCTTCTTGGTGCAGCTGCCGCTCCACCACATCAACTCGACCACCTTTTGTCTCGCGGCACTCCTTGCGGGGGCGAGTATCGCAATACCACCGCGTTACTCGAGCTCGCGTTTTTGGGAGCAAGCCGCAAAGACTGGCGCTACGCTTACCTCGGTCGTGCAGTCTATTATTTTTGATCAATTGCAACGCAAAGATGAATATGCCGCGGTGCGCGATAGGCTGAAGCTCTCCCGCATACAGATAGGGTCTGCGCCCGTTGTAGCCGCGAGCGTGCAAGCATTTATTCAACAGTTCTCTATTCCATTGTATCAAGGGTATGGCCAGACCGAGACGGCACTGCGCGTAACCGGCGTACCGATGGATCTTTCAAAATCGGTGTACGACGAAATGGTGGAGGAAAATTCAATTGGCACGCCGATGAACTGGGTCACGGTCGAAATTATGGGCCCTCGACAGGGTGACGAAGCGTCAGATGAGGCGGGGAAGCTACTGGGGGAAGGCGAAGACGGCGAGCTTATTGTCAAAGGCCCGGCGGTGATGCAAGGGTATCTCGGGGGTGAGCCTGCGTTCCGAGACGGATACTTTTTGACTGGCGATATCGGGTACTATCGCGTCGTAGAAGGGCGGAGATTCTTCTTTTTGCGTGGGCGCAAGAGCGAAATGATTATCAAAGGGGGCATCAATATCTCACCTCTCGCGGTTGAGAACAGCTTGCAAAAAATTTCACAAGATCTCGACCAGGCGTATGTCGTCGGGGTGGAGGACGACCGGTACGGCGAGGAGGTCGGCGCAGTCTTGTGTTTAAAACAGGGTACGGATGAGGCGCGCGCGATACGCCGGCTTAAATTTTTGCTGCTTGTGGTTACGCCACACTTGCGCCCGTACGAGATGCCGAAGTTTTTGCGTTTTGCACAACCCGCGGAGCTCCCTATGACCTCGACCGGCAAAGTACAGCGCACCATGCTCAAAAAGTTTCCGCGCGAGCAGTGGGAATCAGTTTACAACTTGTTGGAGACGCCACACTACCGGTTTGTGGTTGTTGACCCGCAATCGCCTTTTGTAGCGGCTTCGCACGCGCTGCACAACCATTGTTGGCAGCCGCTTACGCTAGACGCTCATTCGTATCGGAAAAAGCTTGCCAAAGAAATGACACTTGTCGCGGTCGATGCGCAAGGCGCACTGGCAGGCCAAATATCTTTTACTCACGACAAGGATGCTTTAACCTGCGTGTCAATTTGTAGTGCAACGTACACATACAAACCGGCGCCACGGGTCGACCATGTACCCACCGCCGAGGAAGTACAAGAGTATGTACTCGCGGGCCACGACCCGGTAATCAACTTCCACACCAAACTAGGTGCCACATTTGTCAAAGTAACCTCACAGGGTAGGCCCGAGGACAACAGTGCGCTTGGCTATACCGTACTGCTTGAGTACCCGCCCGCCGCACACGCGACGCTTACCCCAGACGCTCCAATATCGGTACAGCTTATCGAGGCAGTGCGGCTCTTGGCCGCCGACCTCGACCTTAAAGTTTTCGCCCTCTCCCGCCCCGGAGGCCTGGCGGCGTATCTCCTTGCTACTAAGAAGGAACCTTGACCAAAGAGCGTTGGTTATATACAGTGCTGACCACATGTCGACTGAACACCTGCACGGTAAAAACATCCTGGTGACAGGGGGTACTGGGACCTTTGGGCGCGCTATTGTGCGGCGCCTGTTGGCTATACCCGAGGTTAAGCGCGTTATAATCCTTTCGCGTGACGAATACAAGCAAAGCCAGATGCAGGGTGAACCTGTGTACCAAGACCCTCGACTCAGCTTTTTTTTGGGAGATATTCGCGACAAGGCGCGGCTCTTGCGCGCATTTAACCACGTCGACATCGTCGTGCACGCGGCGGCGCTTAAGCAGGTGCCGGCGCTCGAATACAATCCGTCGGAGGCTATTGAGACCAACGTCATCGGCACGCGCAACGTTATCGACGCGGCACTCGACCGCAATGTCGAGCAGGTACTTTTCATTTCTTCGGACAAAGCGGTCCAGCCGGTTAACCTCTACGGTGCCACCAAGATGTGTGCCGAGCGGCTCGCCATTGCCGCAAACTCCTACCGCGGTGCACACGGGCGCACCCGCATCAGTGTTATACGCTACGGCAATGTGCTCGGTAGCCGCGGCTCCATTGTCGAGGTGGTCGGCACACAACGCCCTAGCGGGCGGCTCACCTTGACCGACGCGCGTATGACGCGCTTTTGGATACACATAGACAAAGTTATCGACTCGGTCTTCGAGGCACTGCGCATTATGGACAGCGGCGAAATTTTTATTCCCAAGATGACCTCAACCTACGTTAAGGATTTACTTCAATCTCTCGCACCCGAGTGTGAACTTATTGAAGTGGGTATGCGCCCGGGGGAGAAGTTGCACGAAACGCTTATTACCGAGCACGAGTCGGCGCGCACACGCGACGCGGGTATACTGTGTGTTATCGAACCAGAGTTCGCGACCTGGGGTCGCGGCGAGCCGCTTGCCCGGTATCCGCGTCTTGCAGAGTCCGTTGCCTACACCAGCGACAGCGAGCTGTGCCTCTTGCCCCCCGAGCGGGTGGGCGAAGTACTTGCTGTGTAGTACTCCGGATATTTTATTTTGTAATGTCTTTGTGTGAGAGCGGGGTAGCGCGCTTGAGATCACGCTTTGCGCGTTTCCCTAAAATAAATCGGTATTCTTTTGGAGAGAGTCCGTGTCCCGGGCGAATTGAGCGAACATTGTTGTGGCTAAAACGCTCGCCTCTTTTTATATCTTCTACGACATATAAGGATTTTCTAAACTGCACCATATCTTTTTCGTTTTTTTCTGGCGTGTAAGACGGCTTTCCTAGCGCTTTCTCTACCAGCCGGACAGATTGTACAAGAGATGCAAATTCATGCGGCTCAAGTGAAAACGCGGCATCGGGGCCGCCATCGGCGCGTTTTAAGGTGAGATGTTTTTCGATGACGGTTGCGCCAAGCGCCACGGCTGCCACAGGAACATCTCGCGAAAGCGAGTGGTCCGAAAGGCCGGCTTGTACTCTAAACCGCTTTTGTATATCAGGAATGGTTGCCAGGTGCATATCTGCCGGGTCTGCCGGATACGAGCTCACACACTGCAACAGCACAATATCTCTGGTCCCAAATTTTCGAAGGGTTTTGATAGCAAGTGCTATCTCCTCGACACTTGCCAAGCCACGCGACATAATGACTGGTTTTTTTGTTTTCCCTATTGCTTCAAGCAGTGGTATATCCACAACTTCGAATGAAGCAACCTTGTATATAGGGTTGCCGAGTGTCTCGAGAAATTCGACGGCACTTACATCAAATGGCGAGGAAAAACACATAAGTCCGCGGGCCTTTGCGTAGGCAAACAGCTCCTTCTGCCACGCCCAGGGTGTATGCGCTTCTTTGTACAATTGGTAGAGAGTCTTACCTTTCCAGCTATTTCCGGTGCGGACAATAAATTCTGGGCGGTCGGAGTCAATGGTGATAGTGTCGGGCGTGTAGGTTTGCAATTTTACCGCGTCTACTTTTGCGTCTGCTGCGGCATCGATAATTGCCTTGGCACGACGGAGGTTTTGATTATGGTTTCCGGATACCTCTGCAACTATAAATACTTTCTGTCCGGGGCCAATCTTTTGCTTTCCGATTGTAATCATAGTGTTACGGTAGCATAAACGAACGTATACGATTAATTTCTGCAAGGTGCTCGGGATGGCGGGCTTTAAGCACTTCGAGCTCATGGGCAACGCGTTCGTGGTCCCCGGTGAGGCTTTCCCTCTGGCGGTGGTAGGTCACTAAACTTTTAGGAACATGGATGAACTTCCAACGTCCCCACGTGCGCAATACAAGTTCGTGCTCGCTGAACATGCTCATAGTACTAAACCATCCCTCTTGTTCAAACAGTGGGCGGCGAAATGTCGTGCCAACTGCGATAAATTGGAATACGTCCTCTATTTGTATGTCTTGTACTACCCCATCGATTTCCTCATGATAATTACAATAAGCAAATGCAACCGCAGGATGGGCATCAAGCACCCCCACCATTTCGGAGAGCAACTGCGGCATAAACTCGTCGTCGCTATCTAAAAGTGTCACATACACTCCGCGGGATTCCTTCAAGCCGCGATTAGCGGCCGGAATAACTCCTATATTTGCCTGGTGGATAATCCGGACCCCAGGTTCGGAGGCATAGGTATCAATCACTCCTCGCGTGTTATCGGTCGAGCCGTCATTAACGATAATGATTTCATAGTTTGTACGCGGGAATTCTTGCTTAAGCGCACTCTCAATGGCGCGGCCAACTGTCGCCTCTGCGTTGTAGGCGCGAATAATAATAGATGCTTTTATTGTTGGATCTTGCTCCATAAAATTGGATTCACGATGTTTTGAGGCATATGCTGAAATGCTTCTTTCAATTCCGCAATGAGCTCCGGTTTCGGGTCTTTTTCCTGCATCACCGCAAGGTCTTTTATGAGTTGAGAAAGTTCGTCCACTCCTGCCACCACATACGGCGCTTGGGAATTGCGGGCAAAAAGGAGTGCTGCCTCTATTGCAGGCACATTATGGCGTTGAGTAATCTCGAGGAAATGCTCAAGATACGGGCGTGCATGAACAAGATGGGGGGGAAGTTCCGTTGGCTTCAGAAGAAGTAGCCCTTGCAAAAAAGGGCTACGCGCAAAAACAGTAGCCCCATTCTTTTTTGCGAGTTCAAAAAAATCGGTGTTGTCGAGACGTTGGTCGAAAACATTATAGGGCACTTGCACATAGTCCATACCTAGCTCGACCGCTTGCAGGGCTTCCGACTCATCATATGTTGAGACGCCGATATTGTTTACGAGCCCGCGTCCTTTTGCTTTTTGTAATCCGGCAATCGCGTGCTTGAGATATACGTAATGTGGCGAATGGAAAATATATCCATCGAGTTTGTCGACCCCCAATCGCTTAAGCGATTTTCCTATTTCTTGGTGCACTATATCTACCATTGGCGTACCGTCAGGATATTCGTTGAGCACGTGTGGTTTCATTTTGGAAATGATACGGACCTGTTTTCGTGCTCCTCGGGTGCTCAACCATTCACCCAGTACCTCTTCGGCACTGCCGTAGGCATAGGCGGTATCAAATAGCTCAACTCCTCCGGCCACAGCCGCGTCAAGAATCGCAAATATTTCCTCTTTCGGTAATTGGCCGTGCGTATTGGCAAGGCCGTACTTCATGCCAAACTGTGCCGTCCCTAAAACAAGTTTAAATGTATTCATGCGTGTGAGATTACGTAGTGGCCTTGTACAATAAGATAGTCAACCGTGTCATCAAGAAAACTCTGTAAAGCATCTTCAATAGTGCAGACAATAGGGTGCTCGTGCTCGTTAAAACTTGTATTAATGAGACACAGCCCGCCTGTCTCTCGGTACCACGCGTCCACAATGTCAAAATAAAGAGGATTATCTTCTCGGGCTATGATTTGGGGCCGAGCAGTACCGTCGACATGCACCACCGCGGGAGAATTTTGTTTCATCTCCGTTGTGCAGTCGTAACATTCGGTCATGAAGCGAGTAGTTACGTGTGTAGGATCCCAGCCCTTAAAACAGCGAGGCGCGAGTTCCATTGTTGTGACTGGCGCAAACGGCATAAACTCGGTCCGATGCATACGCTTGTTAAGCCAATCGTTCGCTGTTTTATCTTTTGCGTGGTAGATGATACTTCGGTTGCCAAGCGCCCGTGGGCCGTACTCCATCCGCCCTTGAAACAGGCCCAGAACTTTGTTTTGTTTCAGCAACTCTACCGCCCGTTGTGCCACGTCTTTAGGTTGGAGTTTTTCTACACTAATGCGTTGCGAGTATTTTTGTAAGGCAGTTTCGATTTCTGTTTCTGTCGATTCACTCCCAAGATAGACGTGTTTCCACGGGGCGCTCCGCACTCCGCGCCGGGCAAGGCTCAAGAGGCAGGCTCCAACCGAAAGGCCGCCGTCGCCCATGTGCGGGAAGACAAATTGGTCAACGACCCCGGGGATGGCGCGGACCCGTTGGTTGAGCTTTACATTTGCAAACGCTCCGCCGGATAGCGCCAAAGTCCCTACCCCCGTTTTTTCTATCCAATAGCGGATATAGTCGGTGATGACGTCTTCAAAATGTTGCTGTACCGCGGCGGCGATATCCTCCCGCGAGTGTCCTTTGAGTGCCTCTTTAAGAGCATCGGTCTGCTGGTAGAAAAACGGTTTGTAATACTTACCAATCTTCCCGTATAGTTTGCCATCTTTTGTGGTTAGCATTTCCTGCATGATAGGCAGGCACTTCTTAGGGTCTCCGTATGCCGCAAGGCCTGTCACTTTTCCTTCGTGCCGATGCGGTTTAAACCCAAGCAGCTCGGTAATCTGCCCGTAAAAAAACCCGAGACTGTCCCACGTGTACGAGCACGCTAGTTCTTTTAGCTCGGCTCCATCGCCTACAGACACGCTCCCACTGCGGTAGTTGCCCGCCGCATCTAGTGTAATCACCAAGGCCTTTGTAAAGGGCGAAGGGTAAAATGCGGTTGCCGCGTGCCCGGCATGATGGTCAAACCATTCGACTTTGTTTTGCCATCCTCGCTTTATCATTTCTTTCTCAAAATCTTTTTTGCGCGGCGCGGAACGCTCAACCTCAACTGCAGTGCGCTCGAGCATGATGCGTTTAGCCTCCGGCCCTTCTTGCGCAATCTCGAGTGCGCGGGCGACGTAGCCGGGGAGTTGCGCCTCCACAAAGCCGCTGTGCCAGGCATAACTCACTACATCTACGTCTTGTTCGGTGATGCCTGCAAAAGCAAGACATGCATCTATTGACCGGTTTGGAAACGAGTCATCCATCTTAACCCGGCTCAACCGCTCTTCGTTAATAGCAAATATGCACACGCCGTTTTTAAAAAGTGCGGCGCCAGAGTCGTAACTGTTATGGATACCAAGAATGTAGGTTGGTGTTGTCATACGTGGCTGTGTTCGGTGAAGATTTTTTCTATTTCCTCTTCTACGGAAGGCCTGTTTATAACAAACCACTGAGCGGTCTGGTCACTGTTGAGCCACATCTCCTTTGGGGTTGGGACAGCTCCCGAGGATGTGCTGGTGGCTTCGGTTATGGTACCCCGATAGGTAGGAAATCGCTTCAAAACTATCTTTCCTATCGCGGCCTTTGAGATACGGTCGCTACTCGTGAGATGCAGAATTGGTTTGTGCTCTTGTTCGGTAAGAATGGTCTCGAGTTGCTCTGCAATAGTCGTGGGGCTAAGGGGGTTGATTATGATATCGGTAAAGAGGCGGATGTCGGAGTTTGAGGTAAAAGACTCAATCAGCCAGTCAATAAAATTTTTCCCGTGCGAGCCGGCCTTGTGGAGGCCTATGACGTTGGTGCGGACGATGGTGGTTTTGTCATACTCGCCTGCAAAAATCTCGCCGGCAAACTTTGAAAGATTGTAAAAATTTTGCGGGTACGGTATGTCGTACTCTTTGTCGTTTCCTTCTATCCCAGAAAAAACTGATGCCGTCGAGATATACAAAAAGCGCGCACCGGCGGCCTTTGCTATGTCTCGGAGCCTCTGGGTGCCGAGCGCGTTTACCTGCCAACAACGCTCACGCTCGCGCTCGCACGCCTTGGTGTCGGTAAGGGCTGCCGTGTGGACGACCCAGTCGTACGGGCCTGTATAGTGGTTTTTAAACTCGGGCTCTTCCAGCCGGTCGGTAAACGGGATTACCTCGTGGCCTCTTTGGGCGAGGACGCGACTAATACTTCTCCCCAAGAGCCCCGTCGAGCCAGTAAGCAACACACGCATATAGTTGAGATTAACGTGAATTAAGCAGATTCTCAAGGTTGAATAAGAGAGGGAAGATAGTATAGTGCCACCATGATCACCGCCATTATCCAAGCGCGGATGGGGTCGACGCGGTTGCCGGGGAAGGTGTTGTTGCCGCTGGGCTACACCACCGTGTTGGGGCACACGGTGTGGCAGGTCAAAAAAGCAAAAAAGATTGGGCGTGTGATTGTCGCCACCTCGACCGAAAAAGAGGATGACGCGATAGAACTTTTTTGCAAAGAAAATGATATAAAAATATTTCGAGGGAATCTTAACGATGTGCTCGACCGCTACTACCAGTGCGCAAAAAGTGTTGGAGCCGAAGACGTCTGCCGCATCACTGCCGACTGTCCGCTTATAGACCCGGCTGTTATCGACCAAGTAGTAAGCGAGTACGAACAAGGCAAAGAAAAAGGGGAGTGCGATTATATCTCGACTGGGCGGACGACCACGACCTTCCCCGATGGCATGGACACCGAGATTTTTTCCTTTACAGCACTTGAGGCGGCGTGGCGCGATGCTACGCTCCACTCCGAGCGCGAGCATGTGACCCCGTTTATATGGAACCACCCCAAGCGATTTAGAGTTGTAGAGGTCAGGAATGACTGGGACATCTCGGCCGTTCGCTTGACGCTTGACGAACAGAGCGACTACCAAGTGCTTACCAATATAGTTGCCCACGTCCCCGACCTTTCGATGGAGGCAATAGTACGCTATCTTGAGGAGCATCCCGAGGTTGCGGCAATCAATAGCCCAATCGTACGCGACGAAGGGTATCAAAAATCACTGCATGAAGACACGGTATATGAAGCAAAAAAACACTAGCAAAAAAATAAAAAAGTCACAAGCGCTGTGGCGCCATGCGC
Source organism: bacterium (assembly GCA_030647845.1). GTDB lineage: Bacteria > Patescibacteriota > Minisyncoccia > Phycocordibacterales > SBAW01 > GWA1-54-10. The sequence goes on along the minus strand of JAUSIO010000038.1, from coordinate 3,870 downwards.
AGGAGGTGATGCTCGGCGGCGTTTCGTTGTTGTCGAAAAAGCCGGAGCGCTTTTTGCGCGAGGGGTGGCCGGTATATTTTACAAAAGCAAAAGGTATAGAAGTGTGGGACCTCGATGGCAACCACTACAAAGATTTTAGTTACATGGGAGTCGGCCCAAATTTGCTTGGCTACGCCGACCGCGAGGTAGACGCGGCGGTCAAAAAAGTTATCAACGCAGGCAACCAGTCGACCCTCAACTCGCCAGAGGAGGTCGAGCTCGCCGACCTGCTACTTAAGCTCCATCCGTGGGCGGCCCAGGTGCGCTATGCTCGAAGCGGCGGTGAGATAGCGGCAATCGCCGTGCGCATCGCCCGTGCGCACAGCGGCCGCGACAAAGTTGCTTTTTGCGGATATCACGGCTGGCATGACTGGTATCTCGCCACCAACCTAGCCAAAAAGAAAAATCTCGATGGGCACTTGTTGCCGGGGCTCCAGCCGCTCGGCGTGCCGCGTGCCCTCTCGGGGAGCGCATTGCCGTTTAGTTTTAATAAGATAGAAGAACTCGAAGCACTGGTACGGAAGCACAAAGACATCGGAGTTATTGCCATGGAGCCGATGCGGCATCATGAGCCTGAGCATAATTTTTTGAAAAAAGTGCGCACTATTGCCGACCGCATTGGAGCGGTACTTATTTTTGACGAGATATCTTCGGGCTTCCGGCTCGGCTTCCCTGGCGCACACACACGCTTTGGCGTTATTCCGGATATTGCTATATACAGCAAAGCGATAAGCAACGGCTACCCGATGGCGGCACTTGTTGGAAAGAAAAAAGTTATGCGCGAAGCGCACGCATCGTTTATAAGCAGCACATACCATTCTGAGCGCATCGGTCCTGCCGCCGCACTCGCAACACTACGCAAACTAGAGCGCGTACATATCGACCAGTATGTCGAGCGGGTGGGTTGGCTCATCGGTCGGGAGTGGCAGAGGCTCGCAAAAAAACACGAGTTGCCCATTGTGGTCGAAGGCCCGGGTGCTTTTATCAATTTTACGTTTACCCACCCGGACGCTCAAGCACTCAAAGCACTCTTTACTCAAGAAATGCTACGATACGAATACCTCGCGACGCCGACCATGTATGTGAGTTATGCACACAAACCTGCAGATATTGTCCACTATGCCAAAGCAGTTGACGCTGTTTTTGGCAGTTTAGCGGAGGCACTCCGGCGCGGGGTGGTACACAGACGGTTACGCGGAGGGTTACCAGAGTCGGGCTTTGTACGGTTGACATAACATGTACACCATACGCATCCTTTGGAACACGTTCCGCGAATATCGCGCTCATGTCATTGCGCTCACCGTGCTCGGGCTCGTGAGTGCGGTGTTGGAAGGCATTGGCATCAACGCGGTCATACCACTCATCGCATTTTTTAACGGTGGTATTGGTGAGACACCCGACTTTATTACAAAAACAATACAAGGGTTTTTTGCATTCCTGCACTTGCCATTTACCTTCCGCTACTTGCTCGGCTTTATACTGGGGCTTTTTATCCTCCGTGCTATGTCGGTAGTGGTGTTTGGCTATATCCGTGGCTGGATAGCCGCCGACTTTTTAGGCAGGGAAAGCGAGGATGTCCTGCACCGCACTATGTACGCCTCTTGGCCGTTTTTGCTTAAGCAAAAAATAGGCACTATGCACAACACATTGGTACGCGATATACAATGTACAGGGAATCTTTTAGGCGCCGCTGGGCAGGTCATACAATCGTTTAGCGGTTTTTTGATGTATCTCTTGGTTGCGCTTAACATATCGCCGACCATAACCATGTACACGCTCTTGGGCGGAGCCGTTTTGTTTTTTATGGTGCGGCCGCTCCTGCGTAGCACGCGAGGTATCGCCGAGAGTGCGGCATATTCAGAAAAAAAGTTTTCCCAATTCTTAAGCGAGCATATTGTTGGGATAAAGTCTATAAAGGCCGCAGGGGCAGAGAGAGCCTCCATAGAGGAGGGAGACGCACAAATAGGACTCTTGCGCACGCTCTCAATACGGCAGGCACTGGTGCGTTCGCTGAGCGGTAGCCTCTTCCAACCGGCGAGTTTGGTTATGGTAGTGGTATTATTTTTGCTCACGTACCACTCCCCGAATTTTAGCATTATTGCGTTTGCTGCGACTATATATCTTATCCAAAAAATATTTACGTATCTTGAATCTGGACAAAATGCCCTGCACGCCGTCACTGAGTACTTGCCTTACGCACAGAACATCATTGCCTTTAAACGCCAACTTGAAGTGCACCGAGAAGCCAAGAGTGCTGGAGACAAGCCGTTTGTGTTTGGCGACATACTAGAATTTAGGAAGGTTTCTTTTGCCTACAGCGAGGGTAAGCCGGTACTCGATAGCGTTGACTTTGAGGTCAAGGCGGGAGAGACTGTCGGGCTCATCGGACCCTCGGGCGCTGGCAAAACCTCGGTCGCCGACTTGCTCCTGCGGCTTTTTAAACCAACTACGGGTGAGCTTGTTGTTGACGGTGCGCCGGTCGAGGAAGTGTCTCTCGACTCGTGGCGCAAGCAGATAAGCTACGTGCCGCAAGATGCGTTCCTTTTTAACAGCACGATAGAAGACAACATCCGTTTTTACAACGATGTCTTGAGCACCGAAGATATTGTGTTGGCCGCCAAGCAAGCCAATATACACGATTTTATAGCGGGGCTTACCGAAGGGTACAAAACGACCGTTGGAGACCGCGGTGTTCTGCTTTCGGGCGGTCAGCGCCAGCGGATTGTGCTTGCGAGGGCGCTTGCCGGCAAGCCTGCGCTCCTCATACTCGACGAGGCAACCAGCGCCTTGGACCACGAGTCGGAAAAGCTGATACAAGAGGCAATCGCCAAGTTGCACGGGTTGGTTACGGTTTTTATCATCGCGCACCGCCCATCGACCGTTGCCGAGGCAGACACTATTTTAGTGCTCGACCAAGGGTGCATTGTCGAGCGGGGCGCGCCGAGCGAGTTGCTCAAAAACAAAGATTCCTATTTCTACAAGATGCAGAACGGTTCGTAACAATACAGTCGCGTTTGCGTTGTCGAAAGGTATATGTATAATCATACGTATATGAGCACTGCGACAAAAAAACTTACGGTATTGGTCGAAGCGGATGTATATCGCGCGCTCCAGCGGCGGGTAGGGCGCGGTAACATTGGCCGTTTTTTAAGCGACGTAGCACGGCCGCATCTTATTTCGAGCACGACACTCCGCGATGGCTATGCGCAGATGGCTGCCGACCGCGCTCGCGAGCGCGAAGCGCAGCAATGGAGCGAAGGCGTGTTACGCGACATATATGACACAAAAGCCCGCTAATTTTCCAAAACGTGGCGAGATATGGTGGGTATCGTTTGACCCCGCAATCGGTACCGAAGCAAAAAAGACACGGCCTGCGGTTGTAGTGAGCAATGACATCTCCAACGAATTTCTTGAGCGAGTGCAAGTAGTACCCCTTACGGGAAATACGGCAAAACTCTACCCGAGCGAGGCGTTTGTCACAGTAAAAGGTAAAAAGAGCAAAGCAGCCGCAGACCAAGTCGCAACCGTTTCCAAATTGCGTCTGCAGAAAAAGATTGGTAGTCTCACCACAAACGAACTTGCCGACGTCGAATATGTGCTGAAGCTCCAACTACAGTTGTGAACAACCCCTTGCTTCAATTGCGAGGGGTAGTCTGCCTACGGCAAGGTTAGCAAAGCGAGACCTTGCCATGGTGGAAAAAAGGTTAAGTACCAGCTCCTACTTCTACAAGATGCAGAACGGTTCGTAAAGTAGATTTACAAAAAACGGGTGTTATGCTAAACGCTAGACGTTCATCATACACAATAATCGACAACCAGCGGAGGCAGAGA
>JAUSIO010000028.1 GCA_030647845.1 bacterium | reverse complement strand
GAGCCGGTGGTGATGCTGAACCCCGCCACACCTCGACAAGCTCGGTGTCCCGCCCTCTCGCCTTGCCGCTCCTCTCCATTCTGGTTTTTTGCGGGGGGGGATTTGAAAAAATGAATGGGCGGCAAAGGCGAGGTGGCGGCGCTTACACATCAAAGCACGGAGTAATATAGAAAAACAACGAGTAAAGCAAGAAGTATTACGATGTCATATAAGGCAATACGAATCAAATGAGGACGACTTTCATTTCCGAGTTGCGTTGTATGGCCGCGAGATATAACACTGTAGATGCTCGCGATTATGAGCGATATGACTGCACTGACAGGAATAAAAGTGAAGCCGAAAAAGAAGAAACCAAAGGACAAAGAAGAAAATGATTCTCCTACGATCGATGGAAGCACAATAATCAGAATCACAAACGCGCTCCAAAGAAACGCAAACGAGATACCAAATGATTTTAGAAAGAATTTCAAAATAAGATTTATTCCTCGTTCGTTACAACATTCCCATTATAAAAATAATGGGAAGCGTCTTTTGCATCGTGTCCTTTGGTCACATCAAGCACAAATGTTTTTGGATCTGCCGTTTCGAGAACGCATAGTTTGTTCGCGCACGGATTCGATTTAAAATCATAGCCAGAAAAATATACGTGATGGCTATCTTTCGCATAACCCCTGCTTTGGTAATAAAGCGGCATGGGCAAAACGGCAAACGATTCCACGTCAGCCCCGTCCACCTTTGTGCCATTAAAATAAATTGAGTGCGAATCTCTTGCAAGGGTGGCGGCTCTGCCAAACGGCAGCCCAAAAGTTGTCGGGTCTGCTCCTTTAATATCGTCACCGTTCAAAAACACCTGGACGCCATCCGTTGCATAGTGATAGAACGAGAGCGATTCATTACTCTCCTGAAGGATAAGGCGTAGTGAATTCGGTCTATCTGACAGTATCCGATCTTCAAAAAAAGCATGCTGCTTATCTTTGGCGTAACCCCGATCGCCCACGGCTGAAAATGTGGACGAGTCTGCTCCCACAACAACACGACCTTTAAAAAACACATGGTTTATGTCTTTCCCAAACCACCAACCCGCCCCGACAAATGACGACATATCCGCATCGTCAACGCGAGAGACCCATCTACCCGCCCCGTTTCGGAGAACAACAAAAATAGCGTTTTTATCCTTAACATATGCCGAGTTATCAATGATAGCGAATGTTTCAGCATCAACCCCCGACAGAACATTGTCACCGTATACAAACCCATCCCCCTTCGCATACACTTCGCCCTTATCGTTGACATAATAATCACCCACAAGATGTTTATCGGCTGTAAATATGCCCCAGCCGATGAGAACAACAATGAGGATGAGGATGCCAACAAAAAGTTTTCTTCGGGAAATATGAGGGATATCAGGAATACCCCGAAATAGGAGGTTCTTCTTCTGCTTTCCCATATCTTCCATACGGATAGTGTACCAGAAAATCTAAGGTGTTTATGTAATAGTCCACAAGGGAGCCATCCCCGCCGTTTTACAATGTTCCTCAAAAACGGCGGGGATGATGTGTGCGCATGGGTGGGTTTGGGGCAAGCACATACAGATTTGCGCCTCGCCATTCCATAAAGGATTTTGTATGGCGAGGCTCCACTTGTATTTGAATCCCGCCCACTTCCTTTTTCTTAAAAGGAACCCGCCCCTCGCCTTTGCCGCCCATTCCTTTTTTCAAATCCCCCCCGCAAAAAACCAGAATGGAGAGGAGCGGCAAGGCGAGAGGGCGGGACACCGAGCTTGTCGAGGTGTGGCGGGGTTCAGCATCACCACCGGCTCGAATCGTGAGGCAAAGGTCAAAGCCACCACGCGCGCGGAGCGCGCGACATCAGTTCAGTCGCTCGAAATAGGTTCGGACTTGGTCGTATAATGTAGCAGAGTTGGACTTTGTGAGCACTTTTGCTCAAATTGTCTTTGTTTTTCAAGGGTATTTATCGGTTCGAACCGTTTGTGTATCGCGAGTACCTCTTTTGATATTTTCGTTATGGGGAAGAGGCATTTCTCTGTGTCAATGCTAAGCATTTTATCTTTGACGATGAGGTTCGAACCGAGAGCCGCAAGAATGCCCCTGCGGACATGTAGGTCGCCTTTATCTAGTTTCCACTTCGCCTCTTCGGCAAGCAATAATAGTCCCTAAAGAGGTAAACATCCCCAAGGTGGCTTTGGCTATCTCAACGCCTCAAACTAAGCCAATTATTGTGCCTAAACCTCTTGCTCCTGTAGCGGATGTAGGCGTAAAAGCTCGAGCGGCTATCCAGTCGAAAAAGCGCAAGAAACTCGACCTTATACTAGAAGAGGTAGGAAAAAAGGGCTCAATCAGCAATAACGAAGTAGAAAAACTGCTCGGTGTCTCGGATGCTACCGCCTCCCGCTACCTCGCTACGCTCCAAAAGGAGGGTAAGCTTAAGCGCCTCGGCAGCACCGGTAAAGCTGTCAGATACGAGATGAATAAATAGCCTAAATATGCTATACTTCAATTATGAAAAAGGTATCTCAACAGGGCCAAGCGGAGAACAGTCATAGTTACACCATCGGCCGTCAGGCCTTTGCGAAGATTAGTGCTGTAGAGGGTATTCGCTTGACTCAGGAGTTACGCAAGGACTTTCAAGCGTTTGAGCAAAACGGCCTCTCTCATAAAGAACGACGTCAGGTTATTACCCAGAAGTACACCCGCTAACTCCGCCATATGTACGACGCGGTACACGACCTCTACTGCTATGAAGGGACAACGGTCCTCAAGAACATACCTGACATCCGCGACCAGGCTTCGCTCAACGAATTTGAGGCGGCTATGACTATGCAGCGCTCCGATGAGCCCCTCCCTGCAGGGCGGTTGAGTGTTGCTCACTACTGTGCCATCCACCGGCATCTTTTTCAGGACGTGTATCCATGGGCTGGAGAATTCCGGACGGTACGCATGAGCAAGGGTGGGAGCGCCTTTTGTTACCCTGAGTACATCGAGCAAGAGATGCAAAAACTATTTGATAATCTAAAGGATCAAAACCATCTCCGCGAACTCTCGGCCGACGAGTTTGCAACTGGTGCTACGCATTTTTTAGCGACGCTTAATGCTATCCACCCGTTCCGCGAGGGCAACGGCCGGGCGCAAACCTCCTTTCTCTTGCTTCTTGCCGACCGCGCTACCCACCCGCTCAATCTCGATAAACTCGTCCCCGGGCGCTTTATGGAAGCGATGATAGCCAGCTTTGAGAAAGACGAGGAGCAGTTAGCAGTTGAGCTCAAACGGCTAGTCAGTCGGTAAAGACGGTATTTATGCCTTACCAAGTGCGCACCACGGCAAACCATGAGTAGTCCGAAATGGTCATTAAAGAGGTTCTAGCGGAGTCCAGCCCACGCAGCTCTTCAATTTTCGCGGACTCAAATTTCAGAGTCTGCGCCCGCCTGTCCGACAGGCGGGCTTCGACCCGTAGAAAATTGAAGACACTGAGGAGTCCTCGACGAAGTGCGGTCTGAAGGTAAAATTACTTTGTGATGTGAGTTATTTTGTTTATATCCTCGAATGTACCGACAAATCCCTGTATGCTGGTTGTACTAACAATCTTAATGCTATAGTCTTTAATATGAAAAAACAACTGCCAACGGACAAGAAAAAGTTATTACGAGAGGTGGATCATCTCACACGCCCGCCACGGCTTGAAGGTAGGGCAAAAAATGCCAGAATGAACCCGATTCGCAAGAAAACGAAAAACGCGCGCGCAAGCGAGGGGAAGAAAAAGTAATCTCGCTATTATTTTTTCCGCTCACCCGCCTGCCTGCCCGTGCTGGCGGCTTTGACAAATGCCGCAAAGAGCGGATGTGGGGAGAGTGGGCGGGAGAGGAACTCGGGGTGGAATTGTACCCCAAGATAGAACGGGTGTAGCGCGCGGGGCAACTCCGCGATTTCCATCAAAATGCCACTTGGCGATTTGCCCGAGAAAACGAGCCCCGCTTTTTGCAACTGTTCAATATATTTCGGATTCACCTCAAACCGGTGGCGGTGGCGCTCCGAAATTTCTGCCTTCCCATACGCCTCACGTGCGATACTCCCCTCTTGCAAGACGCACAGGTACGCACCCAAGCGCATCGTGCCGCCGTAGCTCCCCTTCTCGACGACTTCTTTTTGACTTTCCATAATATCAATCACCGGGTACGGCGTGTCTTTTTTTATTTCGGTCGTGTGTGCGCCCAAAAGCTGAGCAACCGTGCGTGCGTACTCGATGACGAGCATGTGCATGCCGTAGCAGATGCCAAAATACGGGATTTTTTTCTCGCGGCAATACTGCGCCGCCATAATCATACCCTCGACGCCCGTTTCGCCAAAGCCACCCGGCACCAAGACGCCATCAAACTTTTCGAGCTCTGCAAGCGGCAGTTTGCCGAGCTCTATGTCTTGCGAACTTATATAGGTTATCTTTGGCTTTTTGTTTTGATGGTAACCGGCGGTTTTGATTGCCTCCAACACCGAGATATACACGTCGGAGAGTACAAACTCGCCGGAGTTAAAATATTTACCAACCACTGCAATCGAGACTTCGCTCGTAGCATTTTTTGACTGCTGCACAAACGTGTCCCACGCGCTAAGGTTGGTTGTGCGTTTTTCAAGTCCCAAAATATCGCAAAGAATATCGCCCATGCCGTCTTTTTCGTAGTCGAGTGGCACGTCGTATATGCTGTCGCGGTCGGGCGCTGATATCACGCGGTCGGGCAAAATATTACAGAACGTCGCTATCTTATCCTTGCGTTTTTGGTCTATGGGCTGGCTCGCGCGTGCGATGATAATATCCGCCTGCAAGCCCACACCGTTGAGTGTGCGCGCGGCATACTGGGTTGGCTTGGTCTTCATCTCGCCGATATTGCCAGGTATCGGCACATAGGAGAGCATCACCACCGCGACATCGCGGGGGAATTTTTGTTTGAGCATACGCGCCGCTTCAAGAAAGATGATGTTTTGATACTCGCCGATGGTGCCGCCGACCTCAATCAAGGTAACGTCGGCGTTCGCTTTTTGCTGTGCGAGGGATATGCGGCGCAGGACCTCCAGCGGGATGTCGGGTACTACTTCGACATTTTTGCCTTTATACTCGAGCGCACGCTCGCGGCGAATGACCTCGAGGTAGACGCGGCCAGTGGTCATGTAGTTGACCTCCGGTAGCGTCTCGCCTAAAAACCGCTCGTAGTTGCCCATGTCTTGGTCGCACTCGTAGCCGTCGTCGAGCACAAACACCTCGCCGTGTTCGGTCGGGTTCATCGTGCCGGCGTCGACGTTGATATATGGGTCGATTTTAATCGCCGTCGTACTAAACCCCTTGTCTTTGAGAATCCGACCTATCGAGGAGGTAGCAACCCCTTTGCCAATACCCGACATCACGCCGCCAACGACAAAGATATACTTAGGATTTGTCACCTCTTTTTTACCAAATAATCCAAATGCCATATTATTTATAGTGAGCGTAGTCGAACTAGATTTTTAAATATCTGCGCACCGCCAAGAAGCTCGAGAGTGCCCCCAAGACGACGCCCGTACCCACAATAATAAGGAAGAAGAGCGGGAAATGTGAGAGATAGTAGGAAAAGACGTTAATACCGCCAAAAAAGCCGGCTGTTGCATCGCCTACCCAGTAGGTGAACGGGTAAAAAAGAAGCAGAGTTACCATACCGGCAACCAGACCATACAAGACACCCTCGACCATAAACGGTGCACGGATGTAAAACTGCCCTGCACCGACCAAGCGCATCACGTGTATCTCCTCGCGGCTAGTGTAAATCGCAAGCCGTAGCGTGGTAAACGAGATGGCGATAGTCGTAAGAATTAAAATGGCAATGATGGCAAACCCGAGCCGCTGTGCGGACGCAGTAATGAGCTGGAGGCGGTCGAGCGCTTGGCGGTGCTTCTCGTCGAAGTAGTTTACCTTGTCGATAATAGAGGCGCCTCCAGTCGAGAGCCCTTGTTGTTGTGCCAAAAACTTGGCGATGGCATCGTACTGCGAAATGTCTTTTGCACGGATATTGAGTACAGCACTCAATGGGTTTTTGCCGAGCGCGTCTAGTCCTTGCAGGATAAGCTGGTCGTTTTTGTGCAACTCGCGAAACGCGGTGAGTGCGTCCTCGGCAGAGACAAACTGTACCGAGGCGACGTGCGGCAGTGCGGCGACCGACTGCTGTAGTTGTTGCATCTGGCTCTCTGGCGCGTCGGTAGTAAAGTACACGTTGATGTCGGCTTTGTCGCGCAAATCCGAAAGTGTTGAGTTAAGAATGACACCCGCAAATATGGTGGTGCCTACCACAAAGAGCGTTACGGTCATCACTAAAATCGAAGCCAGAGACACAAAACCGTTCCTCCAAAAATCGAGGAACCCCGCGCGAAAGATCCGTTTTGTCGTCACCCAGTTCATGTCTTGTATTCTACCTTATTTTTGGACTTATCCCTCGGATGCCTCGGGATCTATGCTTATCCTTCCTAGACGTCAGGATCTAATAAAATATAGTCGCGAAGCTCCTTATTTTATAAGATATACTTCCCCTCCCGGTCGTCGCGGACGACACGGCCGCGGTCCATCGTGATGACGCGCTTTTTGAGCGCATCGATGACGCCTTTGTTGTGTGTGGTTAAAATGATGGTCGTGCCGAGGTCGTTAATCTTTTTTAAAATCTGCACAATCTCGAACGTGTTGACCGGGTCGAGGTTGCCGGT
>JAUSIO010000016.1 GCA_030647845.1 bacterium | reverse complement strand
GTCGGGCGTTTTTTGGCGCGCACAGGAGCTATGACGACCGTATTGCGGACATTTTTTACCGTTACTTCAAACCCGGGAGAAAAACCTGCCTCCTCGACCACATGGTCGGGAATCCGCACCGCCAAACTATTTCCCCATTTTTGCATTTTTGTTGCCATAGATACATTGTATCTACAGCACTATTTGTGTCAAGGCAAAGAGTGCTTATGATTGCCTATATTTCTGTGCGACTTCAAAAAGGGTTCTGGCGATGCGCGAGGCGTCGGCGCGGGTGGCGTCGGGGAGGAGTGTGATGCGGATTGCAGAGCGACCGCGCCAAAGGTCTGACCTTGGGAGTCCTGAGCGAAGGTCAGACCTTAAAAGCGCGACAATAACATGCGAGGGCTCTTCGTCGCCGATGTTGCACGCCGAGCGCGTGGAGACCGCAATGCCGCGTGCGTCCATCGCGATGGTTGCCATCTCGCCGTCGAGCCCGGGGATTGAGACTGAGACATTATTGGCGACACGAGAAAAAAGAAACTCTCCCGCTCGTGCGCTCCGGGGCGCTAGCCCAAGTCTTACACTCGCTTCAAGAGTCCCTTTTTTCTCGCTATAAGCGGCGGGTCCGTTGATGATCGCATCGGGTAGTAGTTTTTTTATTTCTGCAATTAAAAAATCGCGCACGGCGGCCACTTTTTTTGCCCGCGCCTCAACGCCACGTTGTGCGTCTTGCAGAGCCACTGCAAATGCCCCGGCAAGCGGCGTATTTTCTGTCCCGCCACGCAAGCCAAACTCTTGCTTGCCGCCGTGCAAAATCGGCTCGACAGGTGTTCCCCTTTTTATATACAAAGCGCCGACACCTTTGGGGCCCAACACCTTTTGCCCGTCGAGCGTCATCAAGTCAATCCCCAATTTTTCCACCACAAGAGGCAACCACAACGGCGCTTGCGATGCGTCGGTATGAAAAAACAAAGGCAAAATCGTATCGCTCGAAGCCGAGGTAAGACTTGGCCTAGCGGCCCGGAGCGCCGAGGCGGGAGCGATGCGATTTTGCCTAACTCGTCTTATTTCTTTTGCAATTTCGCGAATCGGCTCTATGGTGCCGACTTCACTGTTTACCATCTGTATCGAAACAAAAACGGTTGTGTCGGTAATCGCCGCGGCAAGTTTTTTTGGGTCAACCAATCCTTCCCTATCAACTTCTAACTCTGTCACTTCCAACCCCTCTCTCTGCAATGCACGCAGGGGCTCCAAGACCGACTGGTGCTCTATCGCGCAGGTGATAGCGTGGAGAGCAGTTTGCGAAGCCTGGAGAAGCGGTCGGATAGTGCCGGCGATTGCAAGATTATTTGCTTCGGTCCCGCTTGCCACAAACACAATTTCATCGGGGTGCGCCGCAATCGCCGCGGCGATTGCGGCGCGAGCGCTCTCTAATTCTTTCCGCGCACCGACGCCCTCGCTGTGCAAGGCACCCGGATTGCCGTATGTAGAAAGGAGTCGCACGAGCTCCTCCCGTGTGCGCTTGCTCAGCGGAGTCGCCGCCGCCGCATCGGCATACAATCGTTTTACCCTGAGCAAGGTCGAAGGGTTCCTAATCAACATATCTCCAGTATACTGGTTTGTATGTCCTCCGCATCTCTCCAGCCGTTTTTTGTCCATATATTTTATTGGACACCCTACTGGGCAACTATCGTAGCACCATATGCAGCAATAGGAGCTTTGATACTTGCGGTTATCGCATTACTGTTTTTACTTTCTCTGCGGCGGCGCCTCCTGCGCTTGGCGCTCGGGAGAGGCGGCTCGATAGAGGAGACGATTTCCATACTTTCACGCGACACCAAGGAGCTACAGGCATTCCGCATCGAGCTCGAAAAATATCTCAAACTCGCCGAGCTACGCCTGCGTGGTTCGCTACAGGGCATTGGCGTTGTGCGTTTTAACCCGTTTTCGGGCGATGGCTCGGGCGGTAATCAAAGTTTTTGCATCGCACTCCTTGACGAGCGTGCCTCTGGCGTGGTACTCTCGACTCTCTACGCACGCGACCGCGTTGGCGTCTATGCAAAGCCCGTGGAGGCCGGCGTCTCAACCTTTGAGCTGACACAAGAAGAGCAAGATGCTATTGAGAAGGCAAAGAAGTCAGTTGCAGAGCACAAAAAGCGACCGACCGTGTAGACACTATAGAAATGCTTCGCATTTATATAATCGTCGCTCACTCGGAAATTAAAGCAAGCTTTATTTCACTCACTCACTAGATTATGGAACAGAAAACCGGAAACATGCGGGAACGCCCGCCTATTGTCGCTGTCGTGGGACATATCGACCACGGCAAGTCGACCCTGCTCGACTATATCCGCAAAACTAACACTGTCGAGAGTGAGGCGGGCGGGATAACCCAGCATCTCTCTGCATACGAAGTCGAGCATTCTGTGGGTTCGACCCATTCGATAAACTCAGGGCAGGCAAGCTCACCACAAGGAAAGAAAATTACTTTTTTAGACACGCCAGGGCATGAAGCGTTCCAGACAATGCGCTCTCGTGGGCTCGAAGTTGCCGACATCGCTATTTTGGTTGTCTCCGCCGAAGACGGTGTCAAAGTGCAAACTAAGGAAGCGCTCGCGCTGATTGAAGCAGTACATATCCCCTACATCGTTGCACTCACCAAAATTGACAAGCCAGCGGCAAACATCGAGCGGGCAAAAAATTCTCTTCTAGAAAACGGTATATATCTCGAAGGCCTCGGCGGCACAGTGCCCTATGTGGGCGTCTCAGGCAAAACCGGTGAGGGTGTGCCCGAACTTTTGGACTTGATTTTGCTATCTGCAGAATTGGAGGGTTTGTATTCAGACCCCGAGGCTCTGGCCGAGGGACTAGTGATAGAAGCATATGTCGACCAAAAACGCGGCAACACTGCAACGCTGATTGTGCAACAAGGCGTTGTTAAAGCTGGTGAGTATGTTGTCTGCGGGGGGGCCGTAGCCCCAGTGCGTATTATGGAAAATTATAGTGGAAAAAGTATCACCGAGGCGGCGGCTGGCAGCCCGGTGCGTATTGTCGGCTTCTCATCGCTACCCCAAGTGGGTGCCTCGTTTAAGGCGGTCAAAACAAAAAAAGAGGCGGAGCGGGATGCAGTAGCGTTTCGTCGGCAAGGCGAGCGGATTCTAAAGGCGACGCCTTTGGAGCCCGAGTTAAGGCGTCGCCTTGGGAAATCCGCGCCTTTGAAGCTTGAAGAGGGCGGGGAAGAAAAAATAACTACCGTACTTCCTATCGTCATCAAAACCGACTTTGCGGGTACCGGCGACGCTGTGTTGCACGAGCTAGAGAAATTACCCCAGCACGAGAATCTCGAGGTACGCGTTGTTGCGCGCTCTGTGGGGGCAATCTCAGAAAATGATGTCAAATTGGTCGGGAGCGGTGAGACGCCAGGCATTGTAGTCGGTTTTAACGTCAAAGTTGAGAAAGAAGCGCGTACCGCGGCCGAGCGGCTCGGGGTCGCGGTTGCTGCGTTTGACATTATTTATAAACTTGCCGAATGGCTCGGCGAGGAAGTCGAAAAACGCCGCCCGCACGAACAAGTAGACATCTCGCTCGGGAGCGCAAAAATACTGAAAGTGTTTAGCGCGGCTAAAGGGCGCACTGTCTTGGGCGGACGCATCGAGGAAGGTGCTCTCGTACAAGGCAAAGAAGTAAAAATTATGCGCGGCGGTTTTGAAATTGGCCACGGCGAACTAGTGAGTTTGCAAAAACAAAAAACACCGGTTACCAAACTGGAGGCCGGAAGCGAGTTTGGCGCAATGGTGCGCCTGTCTGCGCAGGCAGGGGCATCGGTTGTACCAGCCGCAGGCGATTACCTTGAAGCGTTTGAAGTAGTAGAGAAATGAACAACCGAACCGAAAAAATCCGCGAGGCACTGCATAAAGTCGCCGCAGAATTCTTGAGCCGCGAGGCGGGGCGACAGTCTCTTATAACCGTGACAAACACCACGGTGTCCGACGACGGCAAACGCGGCACTATCTACATCACCGTGTTGCCCGAAAAAGCAGAGAGCGCCGCGCTTTCTTTTGCCAACCGCAACCGCCGCGAACTTGCTGACTTTTTTAAAAAGCGCATCCGTGGTGCCTTCCCGCCCCGCATCGAGTTTGTGATTGATAGGGGCGAAAAAAACCGCCAACGCCTTGACGAATTATCCTAGAGGCCACGGCGGGAATCGCACCCGCGTATAACTCTTTTGCAGAGAGTCGCCTTACTACTTGGCTACGTGGCCCTGCCTACCTGTAGGCAGGCTTACCTGCCAATGTAACATTTATGGTACAAATATAA
>JAUSIO010000001.1 GCA_030647845.1 bacterium | reverse complement strand
CGGGGCTATCCTGACAATTTTTTGACTACTGCGCCAATTTTTTCGCCAACGTTTCTTTAAAAGCACCGAGTTCTTTGCGCGCCTCTTCTTCAACAAACGCATCCGGGTCAGGGATATGCGTTTTGAGGAGCTTGAGTACGGCTTCGCCATCGTCGGTGTCCATGAGCCGCTTAAACTCAGCCTGGGCATCCGGCGGAAGTTTTAGAATTACTGCCAGCGTGACTGCCTTGACGATATTTTCCCCCACGGCAGAAACAATTTCACCCTGCATGTCAGCGCCGAGCCCCGCGATACCGAGCTCGCTCACCAACTGCTCCCGCGACATACGTGCCTGTGTCAACATGTTCATAAGTATAGTCCAATAATTTATTTAATCTCATTTAACCATCCCATTTTATCTATGATCGAAAAATCGACGTTTTCTCCAGGGCGAATAAGATGAATGTTCCCGCTCCTTATCTTTAAAATTTCTTTGATTTTTTCGGGACCCAGATCGCTTAGGTGATTTTGAATAATAGCAAGCTTACGGTTTATTACGCCTTCTGGCATTGAGTCGGTAATAAGGTTCGCAGTTTTAAGGTTTGCTTTTAGTATATTCCACACGTTGTCTCCTTCGCGCACTGAAAACGATTGATTAAAAAGTGCATCAACGTAGCCTGGGACCGAGGGGATGGCATTTTTGTTGAAGAGAGATGCAAGCTTATCTCCTTTTGCCCCCTCGTTTGTTACGGTTTTATCTCCATTAAAACCAAAGTAATCGCGAAGAGAGTCGCTGATGTGATAGGTTTGGTCAAGATATTGTATGGTGCTCGGCAAAAAAAGTGCCGCCACTCCCGCTCCGCCCGAAAGTATGCCAGCAATGTAGCGGTTTTTCATTTTTTCAGTCATGCCATCCACTGCGGCCCATGCTCCAATACCTGATGCCGCTCGTTGCGCGAGCCAAAAACTCCACACCATAGTAGATGCCGGTCCTCCAATGAGGGCACTTCCCATGGCCCCTGTAAATAACAGTCCTCCCACAAGCATCCTGCTCCACATCGGCATTGCGCGATAGCGTTCGGCAATCTTCCGCACAAAACCTTTGTGTTCTTCAGGAGTTTTCTCGTCTATGATTTTTCCTCGCTCTACGGCTGTTTCTTTAACCGCTTGACTTAACTTTTCAACGCTAACAGACCAGCCATGAGCCTCGGCACCCTTTTTTGCACTGAATGCGTCTCGATAGTGCTCCTCCCACTGCTCGGGGGTAGTTTCTTGCGGAGGGTTTGCTTTTCTTTGAGTTTCCCGTTCGTCTTTGTAGGGTTGCTCCCATTGCACCTGACTTGTCTCTTGAGCCTCATTTTCCTCAGGCCGGTTCTCTAGTTTTGGTGTATCTTTTGAGTCCTTAGGGTTTGACTCTCTCGAATCCACAACTTTTTTTTGTACAAATGCCGCCAATTCTTTTTCCAAACTACTTCCGTTTTTTGCAACGTCTTTTTTTCGGTCGTTTTCCTCCTCTTCAAGCTTTGCAGTAATAGCCTCACTTTCGCTCATATTTCTTTCTTTAACAGCTTGCTCTTCCGCCCGCTCTCGCATCTCTTCTCCCATTCCTCGCGTCATATTTTCGAGTACTTCATCGTCAACTCCCGCGATGATATCTTCGAGGCGATTTTGTTTTGTTTTTGTCTCCGATGTCCCTTTATGTTCAAGTTTCATTTCTCGACGCTCCTTGTCTCGCACTATTACATCTGCCAATAGCTTAAGGTCATCATCTGTATGTTGTGCAACAGACGCACGAAATTTTGCGACTTGTGAGTCAGCCTCCATTCTCCTAACCAATGCTTGCGAGGCCTCTTCCAGTTGTTTTGAAAGGACCACGTCTCCTTTTTGTGCAGCGTTTTTTGCGTCGGTATTTAGCGAGTCAATCATTTCTTCCCAGGCCCCCCGGTCCTCGAGCCGCTGCGCCTCTCGCACTTCTTGTGCTTCGCGCGTAGCTAGTCTCTGCATAGCTCTTCGATGTATTTCGATACCTTTCCGCATACTTTCAATCTTAAATCGCCCCACATCAATCATGGGTTCTTTTCCGCTTAAGAAAACTCCCCCTTCCTCGACAGTAGGTTGAGGTTCGTTAATGCGAGGGACATAGTCTGGTGGCAACTTCCCAACTAGGGTAACTACGTCCATCTTCTCCGTCTCCACAGGAGCCCCGCCTTTGGCTACTTCTACCTGTGGGGCCTTCTTTCGCGAGAGCTTAAGGAGTTTGCCGCCGAGTGGCGGAGTTTTTTCTAACATGGCGTCATTTTATCACCCAAAAACAGCTAACAGAGTTATACACACCCTCCTTTTTGTCTAGTTGACTCTCGACCCCAGGTCGGTAGACTTGATAGGTACGGGGTGAAGGCACTATGAAGTGGCTCTGTTAAGCCACTAATTGGGAGAAAAGACAGCAGTTCCACTGAATTAGGCTTATAGAATCTCATAAAACAGCCTCTTCTTCGACGGTTAAAAGGTTTTTCTCGAAGAGGACTAAAAAAGCTATATTTTTCAATCTCTTTTTGGGAGGAGCCTCGTTTGTCTTGGCCACTTCACCCGTATTTGTCCCTATTGCTCAAGCAGGGACTTTTTCTTTCATAAATTCTCTTTTTGCCAAGGTTACCCCTATTATTAGCGCCCAAGGGTCAAGTTTAAACTCCCAAACCATGGTGCTCTTAGCGGCAGCCGTTAATCTCGACCCGAATCCTGCTGTGGGCGGTGGCGATATTACGGTAGACGGTTCAGCCTTGGTAGCTCGGGAAGGTCCGTCGGGCACCGGCGTGGATATCACTGACCGGCACGCTTCTTCACAAATTAGTGTCTACTCCGTGCGAAGCGATGACACCCTCTCGGGCATTGCCAAGATGTTCGATGTGACCATCAACACTATCGTTTGGGCAAATAACATCAAAAATGGTGTTATCCGCCCAGGAGATACTTTAATCGTCCTCCCCATCACCGGAGTACAACACACAGTTGCTAAAGGCGAAACGCTCGCATCAATTGCTAACACATTTAAATCAGAGGTGCTTGAAATTGCGCAGTACAACGACCTCGCCGTTGACGCGGCGCTCACCGTCGGCGACAACATTTTGATTCCTGACGGAGAGATTCCGGCTCCCCCGGTTGATAAGTCGATGACCTCGTCGCTTCGGGGCGCCGGAGGCCCCTCACTCTCGGGCTACTATGCGTGGCCAATTGCCACAGGCATTATCACTCAAGGGCTCCACGGCTATAACGGTGTTGATATTGGCGCACCAAAGGGCACTAGTATATTTTCAGCTGCAGCCGGCACTGTCATCATCTCTCGTCAGAGCGGATACAACGTTGGATACGGTAGTTATGTAGTCATTCAACATGACAACGGCACACAAACTCTCTACGCACACGCGAGCGAGGTGCTGGTTTCTGCCGGGCAGAGTGTTATACAAGGACAAACCATTGCGAAAGTTGGCGCTACGGGCAAGGCGACAGGTAATCACTTGCACTTTGAGGTACGTGGCGCCGCAAATCCATTCGCGAATTAATCGTCTTTATCCTTCTTGCCACCGAAGTGAAAGTTCCAGTTAAAGTGACCCCAAAATCGTTTAAAGAATCCGTTGTGATTGCCGTTATCATGACCACCACTACCCTTCCCGTGGTTGGTTGAACTTGCGTTTTTAATCATGTTGGCAAAGTCAACAGTGGCGCCTGAACTCGAGGCAGAAAGCACCACTTTTGTGTCGCTACTCGTTTGTGTCCAACCATTCTGCTCCTGCTCCTCGACGAAGTACTTGCCAAGAGCCAAGTTGGAGAATGAATAATGGCCACTGCCGTCGGTAGTTGCGGTCAGGATGATCGGATTGTTGTAGCCGTCCTTCTTGGTGCCCAAGTGTAGCCACACGGTCCATCCCGAGAGACCAGATTCGCTCGCGTCTTTCACATCGCTGCCGTTAGCATCGTTATAGACGGTGCCGCTAATGGTGCCGGGGGTATTCGCTGGAGTTGTCGTTGCGAGCACCTGTAAGATTTCACTCTGGCACGTACTGGTTGCAGAAGAGTTAAATTGGTCGCCGGAGTAGACGGCCTGCCAGTAAAACGTGCCCGCAGTATTGAATTGGACAGCGTTCGAGTCAGGGACAACACCGCTCACTACCGTTTTTACTCCTGCTGCTTGAGTGCCAGTGGTGCAGAGGTTATTGTTGTAGACAGTGTACGTGACAGTGCCCGTTGCGTTTGAGGTCTCGTTGTTGAGAGTTGCCGTATCATACACCGAGGAGCCTGCAAAAACTGCGGTTGAGGTTGAGAGCGTGGTTGAGAGAGTTACTGACGCAGAAGTTGCCGTAAGTGTCTGGCACGAGCTGGTGGCGGCCGTGTTGTTTGCGTCACCATTGTAGTGAACAAGATACGAGAGGCCGCTTGCAGGCAGCGTGGTTGTTGCAGATTGTGCCACTCCTGCCACGAGAGCAACTGAAGACTCGACCGTTGCAGTGTCCGAGCAGGTCATATTGTTGTAACGACTAAAGTTGACCGTGCCGGTAGGCGTGGTCGAGGCGGTGGTCGAGGCTATGGTGGCTAGATCGTGCACCGCGGTGCCTATAGGTGCAGAGGTAATGGTGGTGTTGCTGCCGTTTTGGATTGCATTAGTGATAGTGGGAGGCGTATCTGCTCGCGCGATAAGCGCAGCGCCAGCGACAATGGCCGCCATCGCGATGAAGGTTGAGATAACTCCCGAAGACATGTGTGAGAGCGTTAAGGTACGAGTTTTCATACTTTTTATTCTTGGTTTTATTTAATTGTAAAGAGAGACCACGGAGTTTCCCCCGTAGTAATTGAGACGTATCTCAAGGTTATTACTTACTTTTCGTCCACAAATCGCCATAGGTACATGCACGCTACCGTGCGGTGGCCTGTCCAAGGTTTAGCTAAGACGTGCATGCGCTCGGGAGAGGGCATGGTGCGAAGATTAAAAAGTTTCTTGAAGCCTTTTTGGATGCCGAGGTC
>JAUSIO010000076.1 GCA_030647845.1 bacterium | reverse complement strand
GATGTCTGTAAGTTAAACACCGTTGATTTTGTCGCCGTGACGGGCACAATGCCGGAGATGAGCATAGTGACCTTGGGTTGTATGTTGTCGCCACTCGCCGCGCCGATGACATAAAAACTGAGACTTGAGACAGAGACCTCCGATGAGGTGATTGGTGCAAAATCATCCTCCTCGCAGAAGCCACCGACACAAATCTGCCGCAACAAACTGCAGGAAGAACCTGCCGTGCAAGATATACTGCTGTTGCATGTGTCGGTACTCCCCTCCGAGCTAAGACAGTACACTACCTCGCACGCAGAGCCTTGTACACAGCCATTGAGAGAACCGTCGACTACTTGGAACGCGATGTACGGTTGCGGCACTATGGTGCAGTCTTGCCCCTGTGTCATAGTGCCGCTTGCCCCACAGTGGTAATTGAGCCCAGTGCGAATAAGACGCGACATACTATCAACGGCAAAACTCAAGTTGTTGACCGCGGTATTGATTGTCTGCACTTTGCGGCTGGCCGCCGATAATGACAAAAGTGCACCGAGCGCAATGACCATAACGACGGTAAAAATCGCGACAGATACCAGCATCTCGACTAAGGTAAAACCCCTGTTGTTCATGGCAGTTTGTTGGGACGCTGTGTCTCAATTGCGCCCGTGTTTGAAACGGTAATACTACGGAATATGCTTGGGTCACCTTTAGAGCTGATTTGGATATAGGCAGTAGAAAAGGTTTGCGTAGCCACCTGTCCGCACACGCCGGGAGCTACATCGGTCGAGATGCATGCATCATGGTTCGGCCGCCGAAAAATAACCGAGAGGTTGCTGATGGTCGGGCTGTTAGTGCTGTCGTCTGTCATGCCGTCTGGTTTGGCGGAGCAATTTTTGAGAGCATTTATCGCGCAGATTTCGCTAATCCTGTAGCCATTATTGAGGGTAAATGCTTGCACGTCTTCGCCAGCATCGTACCGGCCGTTGTTGTTGATATCGGCAAACAATAGGTAGATATTATTCGGCACCGCAGTAAAGTAGAGCCCGTAGCCCGAGGCATACACCACGCCGGAAAAAGTGGAGGTCGCCTGGACACTAACACCGTAGACCTGTGCTTGCCGCATCGACAGCGTAATACTGTATGCGAGACTACGCAAAATGGTTGTACTGTCGAACTTTGACTGCCGCAGTAAAAACAGCGAAGTAATAATAATAATAATCGCGCCAACGACAAGCAACTCGATAAGCGTAAACCCCCTGCCCTGAGCGGAGTCGAAGGGCTTACCAAAGCGCCGAGAGTGTTGAGAGAAAATCGACATGGAAAAAAAATACGAGTGCTGCCCCAAGCGCCAAAAACGGCGCGAACGGGATCTCACTGTTCATTGTAAACCCCGTTAGAGATAAAAAAAAGGATTTTTTTGCCGCTCCTGTGGAGCGGATTCCCAACGGGGTACACCACTTGGAAAGAGACATCAACATCACGCCAACAAGCGCGCCGCTCCAGACTGCCAAAGCGAGCGCCGAGAGCCCTGCGGTTGCACCCAAGAGCCAGCCCAGGGAGAGCTCAAACGCGCTGTCGCCCCAGCCCATCCACCGCCCCGCGGAAACAAGCGACAGCAAAAAAAGCGGCAGAGCCAACAGTGGCCCTGCCAAGAGTGCTGGCAATGTCGGGACGCCAAAGAGAAAAAGAGACGCAAAGGCAAGCAACGCCAGCAAACCCGAGCTAGGCCATGGTATAACCGTGTGCCGCAGGTCATACACGACTATAAAGAGTATTACCAACCAGACCAAAAGGAATATCGTGTAGTAAAGCGGCGTAGGATAGAGTATATACACACCAAGCGAGAGTGCCGCGGCGGCGACCTCGACCAATGGGTACTGCGCCGAGATGTGTGTACCGCACAAGCGACAGTGGCCGCGCAAACAGAGATAGGAAAAAATTGGCACCAAGTCGCGCGCTTCAAGCGTGTGCCCGCAGTGCATACAACGCGAGCGGCCACGCACTATGGAACGCCCGGTGTTATAACGAAACGAGAGCGCGTTTATAAAACTGCCAAGTATGGCACCCAAGACCGCAGCCGCAAAAAAGGTCATGGGGTCACGTCGTAGCAGGTTTCCGTGCCACCTGGCTGGGCTGTGCCTGCGCTTGCATTACACGAAGCGGTCGGGGTCGGAGCTGGAGCACTCAAGCCAGAAAAGTCCAAAGTAACAACGCTTTGGGCGCAAAAATTATACCCATTTGCGGCGGCGAGCACATCGGTATCTTGGGTAAGCGCGCTACTGCCGCTTGGCCGCTCGAGCACTGCGCCGAGGTGGTATCGATATGCTTGCGAACAGTTTGTGGTGCCGCTACCGAGCGCCATAGCAACGTACCGGTAACAACCGGCTTGGTTACCATCGGTGCAATTCCCAGTGACGCCAACGGCCGGATTAAGCGGGTCGGTTGGCACCTTCGACATATAGTTTGGTGTAAACGGCAGTACTGGGCTTGATACAGTACCTACACAGTTAACCCCGACACCTGAGCTGTAGATGCCGCACGGATACCGGTTATAGTCGCTGTAATACTCCTCCAGAACCAGTTGGATGTTGCGGATGTCGGAAATGCGCGCGGCGTCGCGGGTTTTTTGTTTGGCGCTCGCCAAAGACACCAGCACAATCGATGCCAAAATG
Organism: bacterium; assembly: GCA_030647845.1. Classification (GTDB taxonomy): domain Bacteria; phylum Patescibacteriota; class Minisyncoccia; order Phycocordibacterales; family SBAW01; genus GWA1-54-10. The sequence continues at coordinate 8,811 of JAUSIO010000076.1, read as the reverse complement.
CCGATTATGGCGATGACGGTCAACAGCTCTATCAAAGTAAAACCTGAAGGAACGCAAGGCGACGCCTTGTGAGCTCTGGTGTGAAGGCGTCGCCTTGATACTTTCATATCAGCCAGTATACCCCTGTATAAAAGAAATCCCCAACACAAGGTTGGGGATTTCTCGAGAAGCTCCAAGAAGATAGCGTAAATTATAGACAACCGGCAACCACACCACCGCCTGTGTCACTGCCAGAGTGAACAAGACCCACAGGAAGACCGCCAGAACCAGCTTCGAGGTTCGAGCAGATTTCGAAACTTTGTGTCGTAGGACCAGCTGTCGCTACTGCCCCCTGTTGACCTATCGCATACTGACATGGAGTCCCAGCGACTGAGAGAGGAGTACATACGGTACCAGCGATACCGGTGGAAGGGTCGGCATACCCAGAGAAGCCAATAGGAGTAGGACCGGTGCAGGTATTTGCCTTGGAACTGGCAGTGGTACAACCGGCAAGAGACGGTGTTGGGTCGGTGTCTGCGAGTGTAATCGCCTTTGCCATTTCCTGCAGGGCGGTAACGCGCGCCGCATCGCGGCTTTTGGTACGAGCACTGGTAAGCGAGACAAGCACGATCGACGCCAAGATACCGATAATGGCGATGACGACCAAGAGCTCAATAAGGGTGAAGCCCCCACTCCGCATAAAGCTACGCGGGGCAAGGCCTTTTTTACTAGCAACAGCAGAGAGGCGCGATATAAAATTCTTCGACATAGGTACTATTACTTAATTATTATAATCTGCGTATTAATAAGCTCGCAGGCTCACCCAAGTATAGCCCACTGGCGTACGAGTCCATAGTGCCCCTGTGGATATCCCCTAGCGGTGATATAAGCTTCGCTCGCTCGGAATCAAAAGTGGGACTTTTGTTCTCTCGCTCCCTCGTTTATAAGGCCTTTCTGCCCTGCAGCCTCGTTAGCTACTAATGCGTATATATGGTATACATACACCATGATAAATCGGACATCCAACACAAAGAAAGAGGGCACTATGGAGTTTCTTGTATATAAAGAGGGGGGCTTGTACGTGGGTGTCTGTCTAACCTTTGATATAGTCGAGGAAGGCTCCCATCCTGTTGAACTGCTGGAAAGCATAAAGGAGGCAGCAGAGCTTCATCTCGAGACAGTAATAAAAAATGACCTTTCAGACGAACTCCTCAACCGGTACGCCCCAGAAGAGTATTGGACAAGATATTTTAAAGCTTTAAAAGAGAGGGCTTCAAGCTCGAGCGAAGGTAGTAGCATTCTTGTCGTTTCTCCTTATTATCGCTCCTTAACGGCAAAGGTCGCCTAACATGCCCCGTGGCTTATTTAATTGGAATTATTCAGACGTAATTGCTTTTTTGAAAGAGAGCGGGTTCGAGTACTTTGAAGACCGTAAGGGTTCTCACGAAGCTTGGGTAAACAAAGAGACGGGTGCAGTTGTTGAAATCCAATTCCATGGTCAAAAGAGTTTTGTACCTCGTACGCTGGAAACTATGATACGCCAGTCAAAAATAGACAAAAAAGTATGGAGAAACTGGGCTTCTCGTTAAGGTTTTTGTTCTTCAATTAGATGCTGGAGGTAGAACTATAGATAGGCAGGAGGACAGCGGCAAGCAGGAAACCGACACCAACCGCCAAGGCAACAATAAGCACCGGCTCTATCAAGGAGACCAACGTGTCGACGGCGGCATTAACCTCGCGGTTGTAGAACTTTGCCATACGCTCCAAGATATTACTAAGCTCGCCTGTCTCCTCGCCGATTTGTAGCATCTGTACCATAATTGCCGGCACTTCCTGTGGGTAGCGCGCGAGCGTTTGCGACATCGGATTGCCGGCTTTAACGCCGGTGAGAGCATCTTGCATAATAGTTTCGTACACTCTGTTGTCAATGACGGTAGCAGTAATCTCGAGCGAGCGGACCGCCGAGATGCCGGAGGAGAGCATCACGTGCATATTGTCGGCAAACCGCGAGAGATAGAGTTTTTGGTACAGTGCCCCCACGTAGGGCACCGAGAGCTTCAACCGGCTCAAGGCAAGCTGGCCGTTTGGCGTTTGCCCAAAACGGTACACAAAGTAGCCGCCAATGATAAGGGCGACAAGGAGGAAAATGCCATAGTCAACTAAGAAGGTGCTGAGGTTGAGAATGAGTTGCGTATATATCGGCAGAGTCTGGCCGTCTTGGGTTAAAATGTCGCCTATTTTTGGGATGATGATAGTAAGCATCAGCGTCATCACGCCGATAAAAGTGAGCATAATAAATGCTGGATAAATAAGCGCGTTGCGCGCCTTGGAAGTAAGTTCGTAGGAGCGGTCGATATAGTCGGCAAGGAAAAGGAATGTTTGGTCGAGTTTGCCCGACTCCTCGCCAGCGCGCACCATGTTGACGTAGAAGTCGGAGAACACTTTAGGGTGTTTGGCGAGCGACTTCGAAATGCTGTTGCCCGCTTGGAGGTCGTCGCTGACTGCGACCAAGGCAGCGCGTAAAAACGGCTTTGCGGATTGCTCGGCAAGCAGGCGGAACACACGCAACGCAGACACCTGCGCCTCGAACAAAGTGGCGAGCTGGCGCGACAGGAGCACGATGTCACGGCTGGACACGTTGTCAAAAAAGGAAACGGAGCCCAACATCTCCTTGAGCCCTTTTTTCTTCCCGCTCGTGAGGGCGGTGATAGTAAGCCCGCGACGCTGGAGCATCACGATGACCGCGTCTTGGCTGGTCGCGTTTGCAACACCGGCTTGCGGCATACCTCTTTGGTCTATTGCTTCGTACTTAAATTCCATACTCCTATACATTGTACCCTGCTTTTTTGTTTACCTGCTAGAATGTAAACATGTTGAGCAAGAACGATATCCTCAAGCGAGGCTTCGAGATACTATCGGAAAAGGAAGAGTTTCGTTTGTGGGAAGAAGCTTCTCTGCGGGATTTCGCACGATTTGCTAAAAAGCACAATCTATAAAAATTCCGCAGGTTAAACCTGCGGTTTTGCTACGGTTTTGGTCGATGAAGATATCTCCACGCTGCGATTGCGTACAGACTACTGAAAGCGACCGCCAGAGCCGCGGCGCTAAGACCATCAGCGTAGAACGGGTCCATGTCCCGCAGGTTAAACCTGCGGTTTTGGGGAGCATTGGATGCGCGTGATCTCTCGCCTCTCGCGGTCAAACTTAACCGCGGCGGCAAAACAGATTGCAAGGACGATGACTTGGCAGACATACCCGAACCACCAGTTTGAGAACATGGCTCCGCCAAAAACCGGGTGGGCAAGGGCATAAAAATCAGGCGAGAACCATAATGCAATATCATACCCCGCCATGAGTATTGCCAGAAGTGCCACAGCTAGCTTGCGCATGTATCCCTCCAGAGACGAGCGACTTACTGGAGTTTATCACATATTGCTCAATGCACCAAAACTATAAAATCCTTTCAAGGTTTTTGGGGTTCCAGGAGCGAGAGTAGGCGCTTTCGACGCTAATTTGCCCTTGGCGCACCAGGTCGGCCAGAGAGCGGTTCATGTCTATCATGCCCTCTGCGGCACTGGTCTCAATGACCGTTTGGATTTCGTGTGTGCGCTTTTCGCGGATGAGGTTGGCAATAGCATTATTGTTTACCAAAAGCTCGCAAGCAGGAATAAGCCCACCGGCGAGGCGTGGTACTAACCGTTGGGAAAAAATCCCCGCCAAGGAGCCCGCGAGCTGGATGCGAATCTGCTCTTGCTGGCTAGCGGAGAACGAGTCGATGATGCGGTCAATGGTTTGTGCAGCATTGTTGGTATGTAAGGTCGAAAAAACAAGGTGCCCGGTCTCGGCGGCAGTGACCGCCGTCGCCATGGTCTCCGACGTACGCATCTCACCAATCATCAATACGTCTACATCTTGGCGGAACACCGAAGTAAGCGCATGTTCGAAGTCCTTGGTGTCAACGCGCACCTCGCGCTGGTCTATGAGCGAGCGTTTGTTCTCGAAAAGATACTCTATCGGGTCTTCGATGGTAACGATATGTTCAGTGCGCGTAGTATTTATCTTTTCCAGTAGCGTCGCTATGGTGGTGGTCTTCCCCTGTCCAACCGGCCCCACAACCAAAAAGAACCCTTGCTCGCGCGCGGCGAAAGTCTCGAGAATCGGCGGCAAGTTGAGCTCGGCTATGGTGCGGATAACATTGGAGATAAGCCGCAATGCGATGCCGACATGACCACGCTCAAAGTAGCCGTTGCCGCGGAAGCGCACTTTACCCAAGTAACTGTAGGAAAAATCAATTTCTTGTGTCTCCAAAAACCGTTTGCTATGCTCGGGAGAAAGCATTTCGGACAACAGCCCCATCACGTCGTCGTTTGAGAGCACCGGCTCGCTCAACAGAGGTGTCAAGTTCCCTGACACGCGGATGACCGGCTGTACTCCGGCACCCAGGTGCAGGTCAGAGGCCCCTTGTGCAATGACCAGCTCGATAAGCTCCGCTAATTTTTTTTTGTACTCCATAATAAGAACTATACTCTAAACTTCTATTTCTTTTGCGGCTGTGAGCGGGGTATCATTTTCGTCGAGTGCAAGCACTGCGGGCTTGGCTGATGGTATCGTGACACTGTCGTCTTCTAGTAATTCGAACTGACCGCCGAGCGTATTTACCTCTTCAAACGGAATAATACCTTTCGCTGATTTAATAATAGCATCTTCTTTCATCGTGAGCATACCCTTGCGGCGTACCGAGGCGAACATCTCTTCCTCCGGCGATCCCCCGAGAATTGCTTTTTCTAAATCGGGGTTCATCTCGAACGTTTCAAACACCGCGATGCGTCCGCGGGTACCCGAAGGGCATTCAGGCGTAGGGTTGAGGCGATATACCTCTTTGAGCAACGGGACATTTTTTGCATACTCTTTTGGCAGGTCCTCAAACTCTTTTTCGAGCATTCGCGCCATGCTTTCCTCCACGGCCATTTTTTTGCCGCCGCCGGGACACAGCGTTTTAACCAGCCGCTGCGCCATACCAAGAATCAACACCGGCGGTATCAGGTAGGGCTCTACACCCATGTCCAAGAGGCGCGGAACGATGCCGATTGCGTTGTTGGTGTGTATAGTTGAGAGTACCAAGTGGCCGGTGAGTGCCGCTTGTACCGCCAAGTTGGCTGTCTCGCTGTCGCGAATCTCGCCGACCATAATAATGTTCGGGTCTTGCCGCAGAGTCGTGCGCAACCCGTTGGCAAAGGTATAACCGATTTCGGGGCGCACCTGCGATTGCGAGACGCCTGCGATGGTGTACTCGACCGGGTCTTCAAGCGACAGCACGTTCTGACTTTCGCGGTCGACTTCGTTTAGCAGTGCATAGAGCGAGGTCGACTTGCCCGAGCCAGTAGGCCCCGAGACCAAAACCAGCCCGTAGGGCTTCTTTATCGCGGCACGGATAAGCGCCAGGTCGCGCTCGGGAAAACCGAGATTCTCAAGCCGTAGATCTTTTGCCGCAGAACCTAAAATACGCATCACCATCTTCTCACCGTAGTAGGTCGGGAACGTCGAGACGCGGAAGTCGACCTTGCTGCCAGCAACCCGCGCGGAAAAGCGACCGTCTTGGGGCTTACGTTTTTCGTCCAGGCGCATATTGGAGAGTACTTTGATACGTGCCACGACGGCGCTATGCACTTTAGACGGCAGAGTAATGTTGGTAATTAATATGCCGTCGATACGGAAGCGCACCCGCGTAAGCTCTTGCATAGGTTCGATATGGATGTCGGATGCGCGTTGCTCGGATGCGTGGCGCAACACCGTCGCCACAATTTTGGTCACGGGCGCATCGGCCCCTATCGCCTCGGCACCAGTATCGGTGACCTGCTCCTCTTCGAGCGAAATGTTGCGTCTCTCCTCTTTTCCGTCTTTTTTTGTTTCGACCGTAATCTCGTCTTCGAGCTCACCGAGTGCCCGACCTACCTCGCCGGAGAGACCTTTGTATTGAGACAGGAGCGTGTCGAAGCTGGTATCGGTGATAAGAAAGACTTTGTACGGCATCCCGACCTTGGCGGAGATAAACGTGAGCGCATCGCGGCTCTCCAGGTTGTCCGGGTCGGTGACGCCGATTTCGAGTACGCCGTCTTCTACACCAAGCGGCGCAAAACGGTAATGGCGTGCGGACTCTTCCGGAATATAGTTCAAGATGTCAAAGGGAATGGAGTCCTTCCCCACCTCGCGAGTTGGAACGCCAAAATATTCGCCCTTTGCTTTGAGAATGTCAGCAAGCGAGATACCAGCCCCAACAAGTACTGCTTCGGGCTTTGCATCGGGTGCAGACATATCCGAGCGCAACGTAACCGCGCGCGTACGGTCGATGACACCATTTTTTTCTAGAAGCGACAGTAAGTCCATGACGGTTTACTCGTTGGAGGTCGGCAACTTGAGGTTAGCAGGTGTTGCGACCGCCCCCCCCGAAAGGGGCGCAAACGGGTTGTTCCTCCCGACACTCTGGAGCGGAATCACCACGCCAAAATCGGTCAGCGATATAAACGTCGGGTCAGTAAAAATCGACCCGTCAAGTTTGATAGTGTGTAAGTTGGAAAGCATTACCAACAAACTCTGCGTAACCGGCGAGTCGTCTGTGGCACTGGTGGAGGTGGAGAGCGTTGGCTGGGGCGCCGCCGACATAAAAAAGAAGTAGTACAAAAGTCCCAATACGACAATGCCGACACCTCCAGTGATCAGTTTGTTTTGTGTGATAAATGTTGTCATAGATTAGGTAGTGAGTCGTATCGAACTAATGAAGCCAGTAGGTGCGGACCGTAAACGTATACGTGTTGAGGTTTGCGGTTGCGACAGTGAACGACATTTTTTCTATATCAACAATGCGCAGGCTATGTTCGAGGTCTTGGAGAAACGCGAGGTAGTCGTCGTAGTTTGCAACCAAAGAAAAACCAACCGTAACCGAGCCGACCGGGCTAGAGCTTTGACCGACCGCAGCGATGCTCGCAACTGATTGGCTCTGGGAGACATCGCCAAGTGCCACGTTGGTCAAGGAGAGGCTGTGCCTGGCTGCGATATTGTTAATGTCAATGATAAGACGAATGTTGTCGACATTGTCGGGGAGCACATGCTGGAGCTTGCCGATATCGCTCGTCGCAAATGTTGAGCGCTGGGCGAGTAGTTTGTCGCGCATTGCACGCAGCTCGGAGGACTTTTCAAACGCATCATCATAGGAGGCACTTTTTGCGGACAGGGCACCAATACCGGTTTCCCCGTCTTTATACGTCGGGTTGGTATACAACGCAAACAGACCGATAGCGGCTAGAGTCAAGATAAGTGGTACGAAAAATTGTCTCATGTTACTGTGTGGTGGTCGTTGCTGTCTGCGTGGGCTGCACTGCCGCTGGCTGCGCGGCTACCACGCCGAGATTTTGCCCGTAGTTTATAAGTGATTGGTCAACGGTTGCCACAATGGAAAAATTAACTCTCCCATTGGTGCCGAGCGATATCCCAGAAAAGACAACGTTCTTCAAAACTTTGCTGGCACTAAATTGGTCACTCTGGAGAGCGATGGTCGAAAAATTGTCAGCTTGACCTTTAAGGGTAATTTTTGCCGAGTCATCGTCGCCTAAGACATACTCAAAGCTTTCAAACTGCACTCGCTGTAGGGTCTGCTCTGCAAGAAAGGTAAAAATCCCCGACGGCGCAACATGTTTTTGCAATAGGAGCTGTGATTGGTTGATACGCGAGTCGATACGAATGAGCTCTGTTATCACTGCAGGGTCAAAAGCGCCTTCGGCCTTTGCGAGCGATTCGGCTTTGCCCGCAATTGAGCTTTGGAGAAAGCTTTGGTACGCAAATACTCCCACAGCACCCACTATAGACACAATAAAGATAAATGCGCAGAACAAAAAAACCAAACCGCCAAATACCCCTCCTTGGCCGCGTGCCAATGGGCCCGTGTCGAGCGGTTTTTTTGGAATGAACGATGCTTGCACCTGAGGGTCCATTGTCTTCCATTATATACCGAAAATTTTATGCAAGCCCCCACACCAACGCCTAATGTGTGGGCAAGCGCCGCGCTGTCAACAGACACACAAAGACCATCTTCCCGTTACGTTAGGCGACACTGACCACCTCCGCAGGTTAAACCTGCGGAGTTTGACGTTACGTTAGGCGACACTGACCACCTCCGCAGGTTAAACCTGCGGAGTTTGACTTCGATGCTGGCAGCGGTTGTTGTCGTAACAGGGGTGGTAACAACAGGTGTGAGTATAGTTCCACCACACTTACTGTTCCACGCTGTCTGGGTTTTGCGCCCGTAGGTGCCAAAGCCAAACGTGTTTGAGTCGATACCGAGGTCGGAAAAGTCGCTACAGGACTGAGATGAGGTAGAGGAGCCGCCAAGCTGTGCTTGGACGTTGGCAACGACTGCCGGGTCAGCGTTAAATGCTTGCAAAAGCGAAATGATCGCTGAAATTTGTGCAGAAGTGAGTGACGAGGCCTGTGCGGGGAATGCCACAGAAAGAAGCATCAGTACACCAAACAGAGGGGCGAGATATTTAGTTTTAGTCATGAAAAAGGGTTATTAACGAATAGCAAAAGCACTAGACCCAATACTACCCCCCCCCGCAATTGGCACAAAGGGTTGTCAACAGCCTACTCACCCATACAGCTCGCTGTGCGTTCCAACTGCGATGAAGCGCACAATGTTTTTGGTTTGGAGTGCGGTGACTGCTTGTTGTGTCAGTGAGCCGAAGTAGCCGGTCACGGTGTCACTGAAGAATCCTAATGTTTTGAGAATGGTCTGGAGCGAGCTTACTTCCGGCCCCGTCCACCCTACTGCAAGGGTGTGGG
>JAUSIO010000066.1 GCA_030647845.1 bacterium | reverse complement strand
ATACATAAACGCAAACGGCAGAGTGCCGTCTTTGGGGCGGACATATTTTGCCGTCTCATCGATGCGGAGTTTGAGGTCGTTTTTAAACGCGTTTTCCAACTCTGCTCGGCGCACCTCGTCACTCTCGTTTAACACGCGGTTATAGTTGTCGAGCGAGAATTTTGCGTCAATAGGGATAATGCCTTCCTTTGTGACAATCGCGGCGTCAACCGTCTCGCCACCTGGGAACTCGTATTGCATTTTGTAGGTGCCAGGCGGCAGGACATTGCTCAAAATCAGCTCGAGTGAGCGCTCGCCCAAGTTGCCGCGCTGTTTTTGGTGTTTCAACACTTTTTCCAAATTTTGCAGTTGCTCGGCCAGGGTAAATACTTGTTTGGTTGCCTCTTGAGTTGCCGAAACACCTCGCACTACCTCGAGAAGTTGGCTGCCGACAGTATCGGTAAGTTGCTTGAATTGATTTTGGAGCAAAACAAAACCCTGCATATCGGGTGGCGGGGGCAGTGCAGGTGGTTCCTGACTTTTCTTCCACATCACAAACTGGAAAGCAAGCACCCCCGCTACGAGCACTATCAAGATACCAATTAGCCATTCCATACCCTACAGTTTAACATAAAGCCACTTCTTGCTATGATTACCTAATGACCCAAACAGAACTGCGGGAGGAGATAAAGAATGCGATGAGGGGGCACGAAGAGGTAAAGCTTTTGGTCCTGCGCGGGCTGTTGAGCGCGTGCACCAACGAACTGGTTGCAAAAGGCAAAAAGCCGACCGACGAGCTTGCCGAGGATGACCTGATGGCGCTCGTGCGCCGCGCGGCCAAACAGCGTAAAGACTCGATAGAGCAGTTTGCAAAAGGCGGCCGTGCTGACTTGGTTGCAAAAGAAAAAGCCGAACTCGCAATGCTCGAAGCAATGCTCCCTGCCCAAATGGCAAAAGAGGAAGTTGAGAAACTAGTCAAAACAAAAGCCGTTGAGCTCGGTATACTTGACCAAGCCGCCTCCGCTAACGCTTCGGCGAGCCAAAGAAAGAATCAGCTTATGGGCGCCTTGATGAAAGACCTCAAAGGTCGCGCCGACGGCACCGTGGTAAAAGAAGTTATTGACAGCCTCTTTGTATAGTTGTTGCTTTTTAAAATTTTCCTTGTAGTATAGAAACTGTTCGCTTCAACATCTCGACAGCGGAGGAGCCGATGGCTCGCGCACGGAGAGTTCTTTTTGCAACAGCAGTGGCATTGGTGGCAGTCGCCATCGCATTCCCCGCGTGGGCGCAGCAACAACAGCAAATGCGTGAACAGCAGATACAACGTACACAGCAAATGCAACAACAAATGCGCGCACAGCAGATGCAGCACGCGCAACAGATGCAACGCGCACAGCATATGCGAGAGCAACAGATGCGGCGCATGCAACAGATGCAGCGACAGCAACACAGCCAAGGCCATTGGGAGCATGGTGCTAGGCCCAACCCCGCTGCTGCTATTGGTCTTGGGATTCTCGGTCTTGGCCTTGGAGCGGCAATAATCGACCAGTACCAACAGCCGGACATCAACTGCCATTGGTTGAACCCCGACGGTAGTCTGGGTCCAATGAAGCATCCCGGTCCTTGCGGACCTTACGATTAATCCCCACCTTGGGGATTTTTTTATTTTATGCTTACTACCTATTACTAGCTATAGCATCAAATAGGTAAATTCATCCGTACATCTTTTTTTTGATTGCTTCGAGCTTGACAATAATGCCCCGGTCAGTGATTTTTGTGAAGCGCGGCATCGCAACGCCGTCGACAATCACCTCTTCCATTGCCATCCCCAACGGCCGCAGGTCAAACATCTTGCCGTTCTGGTAGACATACGCCTCGGGGTAGAGTGGCCGGTAGACCTGCATATACTCATCTTCGGGTCTGCAATCATCTTCGGTATGATGCCCCACGCCACAGATTTCGTATGCGTAATTCCCCACCGGCCCCGCCGGGTTGTGCTTGTAGTGGTAATAAAACACAGGTTCTGGTATTTTTTCTACCATTTTATTTTTGGGTTATATCATTAATCTCATTTCCATCAGTCTCCTGAGCATATCCATTCCGTTGGCAATATGTAGACATTCGCAAACCCTATAACTTCGCCATTGTGCCCGCCATCGTACAAATCGACTTTTATAAAATCGCCACTTCTATCTAAGTGCATGGCAACAGCAGAAAAGTTTGCACTCTTAAGCGCTGAAAACTTAACCGATGTGTCTTGGCTCGACAAATTCGCCGTTTTGAACACTCGAGCCGTATCACCATTTGGGACACAGCTGATAGATGGGACGATTCCTTGCCCGTTATCTTTTTCCAGAGTTCCAGCGTGCCCGATTATTGTGTTATCTGTATTTTCAGTTGGCCGATGCATATAAATCAATCCACCAGCGCCTACCAGAAGTATCAATACCCCGACGAGCAAATATTTATTCACCACTTGATTGTAGCACAGCTCAAATAACAAAGACAAATTTTGCGGCTCCACGGGGAATCGAACCCCGATTTAAAGCTTGAGAAGCTTTCGTCCTAACCGTTAGACGATGGAGCCGTACATTCCGCAAAGCGGAATCGGGCGAACCCGTTTGGTTTTAGCCGCACATTTTATAAATTACAACAAAAAGTGAGAAAAATCTAGCGGCGCTTCCACTCTACATCTTGGCGGACCAAGAGTTCGGCGGCGCGCTCGGGCTCGTTCATTAACTCTTCGACCACGCGCTCCATCCGCATGCTCTGCGAGCCCTTGACTAGTACGCAGTCGCCCGCGCTTAGCATCGCCTCCAACTCGTCCCCCGCTTTGTGTGCATCTTCGTACTGCAAAATTGCCGAATCGGGCAGGCCGTTGTCGAGCGCGCCTTGGGCAATGTCGCGCGCGCGGAAGCCCACGGTCACTAATATATCAACTTTGTTCGCAAGATACGCACCAATTTTGCGATGCTCCTCGACCGAGTGGCGCCCAAGTTCGAGCATATCGCCTAAAATCGCGATTTTCCGACCCAAAGGCGACGCCTTCACACCAGAGCTCTTCAAGGCGTCGCCTTGGACCCCTGCAAGCGCGTCGAGTGCCGCGACAACGGCAGCTGGCGAAGAGTTATAGGTGTCGTCAATAAGTAGCGTTTCTTTGACCCCAGCCAACAGGCGCATACGCCCGCTTGGCGGGTCGTAGTGTCGAAGCGCGTCAACAATTGTCGCCAGGTCCTTCCCCAACACGCCACCAACCGCCGCCGCAGCAACTGCAGGAAGCAACATATGCTCTCCGATGATACCGATAATAGAAATAGGAGCAGAAGCGCCGTTTATCTCGATGCGCGCGCTCATACCAATAGGCCACTTCTGCATACCTTCTTCATACAGTGGCACAAAATCCATACCGCGCACATCTGCGGCGGCCGTGAGCCCAAAGGTAACTACTTTGATTTGCCGTGCTTGCGCGCGCGCCCTCAATAGGTGCGTGCGTTCATCATCGGCAAATAACACCAACGTACCCCCGGGTTTGAGTGCGTCAATGAGTGCCGCCTTTTCCTCAACCAGCTGCTGGGGAGAATCAAAAAACTCCACGTGCACCGGCACCTCCGGCAGGCGGGTGATAACGGCAATATCAACCGGCAGCCACTGTGCTATAGAGCGGATATCATGTGGGCGGTCTGCACCAACTTCCAACACCAACCACTGCGGGTAGCGCCCGGGCAGGACAAGTAACAAAAGCCCGTCAAATATATTTTGTAGCCAGCGGAAAGGGTTGTTCCACGCATTGGGACACCCCAAAATAGTAAGCGGCAGGCCGACCTCGCTGTTAAAACTCTTTTCGCTGCGGCGGACATGGTACTGCCCTGCAAGTACCGCATAGACCGCGTCTTTGGTCGACGTTTTGCCGACACTGCCGGTAATCGCGACAATGCGCGGCTGGTAGGCGCGCAATACTAGGCGCGCCTCGAGTGTGAGTATGGCAACAATACTTTTTTTAAAAAATCTACGAAGCATGGCGAGAATCAAAAAGCGGATTATCTATCGGGAGGAACATTATAATAATTGATCAAAAATTGAGTGATCGAGTGCCACGGCGGAGCAAGCGTTTGCGAAGCGTACTGCGCGCCGACTGGTTCGACCGCAAAGAGGAACACAACAAACCGTGCATCGTACGAAGGGAAGTAGCCAAAGAAACTGTGCAGGAACCTGTCGGTATAGTAGCCCCCACCTCTTGGGTTTGCAATCTGCGCAGTGCCCGTCTTTGCGGCGACACTATAATGCTCGAGTTTGTTGGCACCACCCAAGAGCGCGGTATCGACTACGGTTGTGAGCATACGGCTGACTATCACTGTGGTGTCAGGCTTGAGCACCTGTTCTTTGTTGGGCCAGGTTGTTTGTTGCGTTATACCGGTTGTGTAGCGAATCGCTTTTACAAAATGCGGCGTCACAAGATAACCCCCGTTTGCTAAAACTGCTAGCGCACGCGCTGTCTCGACCGGCGTTATTGCAACCCCTTGGCCGAAGGCCGCGGTGTCGTAGTTGACTTGTCGCGGGCTTTGCAAATTGTTGACGATGCCGGCTTGCTCGCTTGGCAAATCGATACCCGTTTTGGCACCCAGTTTGTAGTGGTCAAGAAAGTAGTTACGCATCACGGCCGGGCCCATCGCTGTCGCGATAAACGAAGCGCCGAGATTGAGTGACTGACTTAATATTTGTTGCATCGGTATCACGCCACGCGCTTTTAAATCGAAGTTGCAGATTTTTTTTGTATCAACCGTGATACAGCCCGTGTCGTTATAGGTTTGTGTTTCAATAATCGCGCCCGAGTCGATACCAGCGGCCATAGTGAGCGGTTTTATGATAGAGCCCATCTCGTAGACGTTTTGTACCATCGGATTTGCATAAATCAGCGGGTCGGTTTGTACATTAAATGAGTTGAGGTCAAACGTCGGGTGCACCGCCATTGCATATATCTCGCCTGTCTGCGGGTCCATGATAATACCCCCGGACAACTTTGGATGCCAGGCTTGGTCGTATACCATTAGTTGCCTCTGCAATTCGGCTTGCACCGATGGCTCGATAGTTGTAATCACATCTCCCTGCTGTGCCGCACCCTGCAAGACCGAGCGCACATCGCCAAAAAGTTCGACGAAAAAGTTTGTGTACAAGTCTCCATCGCTACGCTCGAGCGTGCTGTCATATTGGCGCTCGAGCCCGTAGCGCCCCTTTTGCACGTTGTCGTTGTTGTATGCGACAAATCCGATTTCCTGCGCGGCAAGCGACCCCCCGGGGTACAAGCGGATTTTCGCGGTCGAAGAGGCAGTATCTCTGATGGTTGCGGCGGTTATCTCCGTGCCATTTTTGTCAGTAAAATATATCGTACCGCGGTCGAGCAACCCGCTTGCCGGTTGCGTAAATTGTGCATCGGCACGGGCAGCATACGTGTGACCGTGCATAATTTGTAGCACATACAACCTACCAATGATAACGAGTGTCACTACCAAACAGGCGAGTGTGATAACCCGTACCCTGCCAAGAAACCGTTTGTTCATGGATGTTATTGCTTGAGAGACAGGGAGCGCGTTGATGCACTTGCAAAGACCGTTGCGTGTGCTGCCTCGGTTGGCGTGACAAATCCAAGGTCGGCGGCCCGCTGTGGCGTAAGCTCTTTTGTTAACGTGAGATACTGCATTTCTAAACTTCCCAAATGGGCAGTCACGGTGCCGATTTGCTTTTGTGCGGTGCTACGGGCGGCGGTGTGCGACACGGCGAGCAGTAAAAATGTGCCATAGAGAAAAACGGCAACCGTACACACGAGAGCCAACACAGCGACAGCCCGCGCGAGGTAGGTTTGCAATAGACCAAGGGTGTGCACATTGTTTAACATATTCTTTCGATAACGCGGAGCTTGGCACTGCGGGAGCGGGGATTGTTTTTTATTTCTTGACTACCCGGCACAAGTGGCTTCTTGTACACCAACTGACCTCCCTCTTTTGTGTACGCAGCAAAAATCTTTTTGACCGCTCGGTCTTCGATACTGTGGAAGGTAATGACCGCGATCCGCCCCTGGCACGACAAACGCTTCCACGCGGCGGCGAGACCACGCTCGATTACTCCCAACTCGTCGTTGGTGGCAATACGAAGTGCTTGGAACGTCTTGGTCGCAAAATGCAAGCGACTATGGTGGTATGGAGCAGGAGTTGCATCGCGAATAATTTCTACGAGCTCTATCGTTGTATGAATGGGTTGCACCTTGCGACGTACAACCACTGCGCGAGCTATGCGCCGCGCGTAGCGCTCCTCACCGTAGCCAAAGAACACGTCGGCAAGCGTATCTTCTTTCCACTCGTTCAAAATATCCGCCGCAGTAAAATGGGATGCAGGCTTTTTGCCGTAGCTCATCAAAAGCGGCTCGTCGCGCAAAAAAGAAAAACCGCGGCCGGACTGCAATTGTGTCGCGTTCCACCCTAAATCAAAAAGTACTTTGTCTACCTTTTGTATGCCCAACTTTTTGAGCACCTTTTCTAGGTCTGCAAAATTGGCTTCTATGACCCCTGTGCTTGAATCTGCATCAAGTGCAATAAGTTTAATTTTTGCAGCCGCGTTGAGCGCCCTGCTGTGCCCGCCGATACCAAACGTGGCGTCAACGACAACCTCGCCATCTTTTGGCTGGAGAGCGGTGAGCACTTCTCTAACCATAACGCTCGCATGCACTTCCTTCTGGTCGCGGACACTACCGCCCTCCTCTCGAGTGAGGCGGGAGTACCTGCGAACCCCGACGTCCCTTGCAGAGAGCACGGGGCGGGCAGAAGGAAAAGAATGAGTCATAGTTGGCATAGTTATTACAAAACGCCCAAGTCTCCCAGTTTTTCGGCCATTTGGTCTGCGCCTTTTTCAATCCGGCGCTTGTACTCTTCCCAGGTCTTTTCGTTCCAAATCTCGATACGGTCGGAGACTCCGGCAAGTACGACGCGCGATCGTAAGTCTGCAAATTCTTTCAAAAAATCGGGGACCAAGATGCGCCCTGCGCCGTCGACATCTGTCTCGCAAGCCCCCGCAAGCAAAAAGCGACTCATCCCGCGGAGGTCCGCTTGCCCAAACGGCAGGGATACTAACTTTTCTGCAATCTTCTTCCATGTCTTTTCGGGAAACATAAAGAGGCAGGTATCGAGACCGCGTGTCAACACCACCTTCCGCCCGACCTCTTTACGGAATTTTGCCGGCAGTGAGAGCCGCTTTTTGCTGTCTAAAGTGTGTAGATATTCACCAATCAGCATACGTTTCGGAGGACATCCCACTTTGTCCCACTAATATAGGAGTATACGCCACTTTGTCCCACCGCAAGGCACTAGTTATCCACACTACCGTCACCCATAGGACGGACCTATGTATTAAAAAACCGCTACTTTTCAAGTAGCGGCCAATATCTTTGACATTTGTATCGAGTTGACTGAGATGCCGACCAGTTCAGATGGGTCCCAGTCTTCTCGCACGTAGCCTAGTTTTTCGTAATAGCCAACCGCGTTTGGGTTGGCGTTTACCAGAAGCTTCTTTACTCCTTTTTCACGGGCGAGATTTTCAACCATGTCAGCAAGAACTCTCCCATGTCCGGCGCCCTGTTGATCTTTGGTAATTGCGACCAAACGGATTATGGCTATACCGTCGGGGCGTACATCCAGTCGGGTAGTGCCGACACCTTGTCCACCCAACTTCAACAAGAGCGGGAAGTTGCCATATGCTCTTTCTTCTGGCCGGTTGGCGTCATAGATACCTATCCGACCCTTTGCTTCGAACAGCTCTTGACGACGGATGCTGTGGTAAACCTCCCAGTCTTCGGGAGTGCTCACGACTGCGAGTGTGTACTTGGACTCGGTCATTCGTTTTTCCTCTTAATTGCGGAGTTTGGGTTCAGCTAGGAGCAAGATACCATAAAAGTAAAACATCGTAAAGAAATTAACTACATAGGACGGACCTATGTATTAGCGACTTCCTTATAGGTAAGCCACTCTTGTACAAAATCTTTAAAACTATGCGGAGATGCGAAATAATCGGGAAAAACTTGTCTGGATAAAATCGCGCTTTCTTCCCGAGACCCATAGGACGGACCTATGTATTCTTGATAGCTTGAATAGGTGTACCCATCTAAAAATTTTTTGACTCCCATCAAATTTTGTAGATTTTTTTCTTTCCATTGTGGTTCTATTATTTTTACCGGGTTGAGATGGATGTAGGCAAACAGATACTTTAAATGCTCGTCTCGATGTACGTGTTGAGCTTTGAATCTGCTTTGGAATAAAGTGCCAACTCTATTGTGGCGTTTGTTAAAATAGCTGGAATAACCGGTCAAAAGTTTGCGCATAAAATCAGTTGTACCATTCTGCCTTATTTCTTTTACGAGAATATGAAAATGATTCGGCATTAGTACGTAAGCTCCAACAGCTACTAACTGACCTCCTTTGTCGATTTCGGAATATGCCGCATCCTCTATGTCTCGATACACAAAAGACTTCTCGCCATTTGCTAAAAATAACAACTTTAGAAATCGAGAACGGTCATAGTCATCCAAAAATATATTTCGTTTCTCAACGCCTCGACTGTAGAGGTGGTAATACTCGCCTTCGGCTAGTGGAACCTTACGAAGCATACATTCTAGGGTAGCATAAAATACATAGGTCCGTCCTATGTATTTTATTTGCTGGCTTCTGTGAGGCGTTTTAGGACAAAATCTCTGTCCAAGACCGAGAGGAACCACCCCGCCTTAGGGCCGTGGTCTTTACCTAAAAAGGCAAGATATACCGCTTTAAACTCTTTTGACTCGTGGAGTTTTTGATGTAGCTCATCCCCACTGCGCATAGTGGGGCTTGATGCAATAAAATCAGCGAGGGTTTTGAGCGCTTGTTTTTGCACGTCGTTGAGATTTTTTGCAACGTCGGGCAGAGTATCTTGCAACTTAAAGATGAATTTCTCCGGCGCATACGCCTCGAGCCATTTTTTGGCATATACTGCGCGCTCGGCAAGCTCGCTTGGGTCTACGTCTGGAAATTCTTTACTAATATCCAAATGCGGCATTTGCACCACAAACGCTACCTGCGAGAACCGCGGCATAGCAAATTTTTTTTCGGAAGCGTCCCCGCGATGACCTGCAGCTGGAGAAAAAGAATTTGCTGTGCCGCGTGGATGTATCAGTTCAAACAACCGGGCATAATCATCTTGCACACCAGCCCAATATCCTTCGGCTAATTTGTCGTAGAGGTCGTATAACACCGGAATAGTGTCCCCTTCTGGGTCGAAGTTAAACTGCTGGTTGATATCTTTACCCAAGAGTGCCAACCGCAGGATTTTTGGAGGCACAAGCGCGGCAATTTCCTTAGCGCTGGAGCCGCGACCTTTTGACGATGACATCTTCTTGCCACCAACGAGCAAAAACTCATAGGGTATATCAAACGGCGGCTCGTAGTTAAACACCTCCCGCGAAATATGATTAGCAACATCGCGCGAGCCGCCGCGGGTTGAGTGGTCTTTGCCCTCGCCCTCAACCGTAACCCCATAGACCTTCCATTTTGCAGGCCAATCGGCCTTCCAATATAACTTTGCACGGCCGCCAAAAGGAGACACCCGCCCCGCAAAGCCACAACCCTTTGTCCACTCGACTTTTGTTGGGTAGCAGTTGACCATCACGGTCTCGCCGTCAAAGTCGGTGGCCTCGGTAGTAGACATCTTGCCACACTGCGCACAAATCACTGATATAGGGAGCACGCCGGGCTTGCGGTCGGCACCGGAAATTTCTTTTTGTATGCGGCGGATATCTTCAGTATGTTCGAGCGCCTCACGGATGACACCGTCCATCTTGCCCGAGAGGTAGAGTTCGCTCGCCCACACAAACTGCGGGTGCCATCCGGTTGCTTCGATAACCGTCTGAAACTCTTTAGCAAAATATTCGCCAAAGTTTTTTGCGGATGGGTCGGGCGAAGGGATGGTATAGAGTGGTTTGCCAAGATGCTCTTCGTACACTGCGCGGTCGAGGTAGACCGGGATATCGTCCATCGGGTCAAAGTCGTTGTGCTCCCATGTAAAACTATTTGGTACGCCTTTTTCGATCAGCACCTCGTGCACAACCCCGTGTATCGCCGCACCGCGCATGCTCCCCACGTGCACGCGTCCAGACACTGTTTTCTCATCGCGAATCAAAAGGGGCTTCTTGGTCTTCCCTGCCTGCGCAGGCAGACCAAACTTCTTCTCTATCTCCCCCGCAATCCTATCTGCCCAAAACATGGACCAAGTATACTACAAAAGGTTTACTCTTATCCCTCGCTCTGCTCGGGATCTCGTAAAATCGTAAACGATTTTACTCGACCTTCAAAATTTTGTATTTTTGGGTGCCGCGGGGGGTGTGGAAAGCAAATTCGTCCCCCTTCTTTTTGCCCAGCAAGGCGGCTCCGAGCGGCGAGTGGTAGGAGATTTTGCCCGCAAACATGTCTGCCTCTTCTGCCCCAACAATAATGTAGATATGCTTGTCACCTGCCCCGAGCGGAGTCGAGGGGTCGCCGGCGAGGTTTTGCACCGAGACGGTTGCACCCATCCCCACCGTGTCGCTTTTGGAACCGCGGACGATTTTTGCATTTTTTAAAATCGCTTCGAGTTTTTGCACGCGCTCCTCGACAGCCGCTTGCATCTCGCGCGCCTCTTGATACTCGGCGTTCTCCGAGAGGTCGCCCAAAGAGCGAGCATACTCGAGCTGTTCTGCCACTTCCTTGCGGCGCGTGGTGTGCAACTCTTCGAGCTCACGTGTGAGTTCTTCAAATTTTTCTTGTGAGATAAGTTCTTCAGTCATACGTTAGGGTCTAGGTGCTAGCTACCAGGAACTAGAGAAACAGTGTATACGTATTGGAGTAGAAGTCAATCGTCGTGTTCAACTAGAAGCTAGTCCCTGGTACCTAAAAGCTAGTGAGATACTGCGGAGCGTTTTTCTGCATCCACAAAAAGAACGAGCCCATGACTGCAGGGCTACCAACAAGTGTGCCCGAGGGACCTCGCTCCAAAACCACCGCGTACGCGTAACGCGGATGTTCGTACGGCCAAAATCCTATCATCCACGAGTTGACATACTCGTTATGCACTCCGACTTGGGCAGTACCTGTTTTTGCGGCAACATGAACAAAATCAAATTTTACTGCTTGTGCAATGCCCTCAACGACACCCAAACGCATCCCCTCTCGCACTATCTGGAGCGCACTTTGCGGGATTGTAATCGGTACCCCGGCAGGGGTAGAACCTACCTGTCCGGTAGGCAGGCTTGCCAAAAGCGTTGGAGTCAACAACAAACCGCCATTGGCGATTGCTGCCGCCGCGCGCGCGGCTTGTAGCGGCGTCACTTGCATACCGTATTGCCCAATCGCCGTATGGTACGTGTCGCCCAAACGCCATGTCGGGTCGTCGGGAAATGTGCTTGCCTTCCATGTAGGTGTTGGGATATTACCGGCGGCCTCCGAGAAGCCCGCAAGCCCGGCATCTTGCCCAAACCCAAACATCTTAAAATATTTGTCGAGGTTTGTGATGCCAAGACCCAGCTGACCTGGAAACCCGCCCCCCACTTCGTAAAAATATACATCGGAGGAAACCGCAATTGCGTGGCGCATATCAACGAGGCCATGCGCCCGCCAATCTCGGAAGACAGAGGGGTGTGCGGGGTCGTATGGGTTTGGCACGCTAATTGAGCCAGTACTTAACAATTGTTTATTTGGGTCGATAATATTTTCAGTAAGTGCGGCGATGGCAACAACCGGTTTAACAATAGAGCCCGGCGCGTAGAGACCATTAGTTGCCCGGTTCAAGAACGGTCGGCGAGAATCGTTAGTAAACGCCTTAAATGTCGCGGAGTCGCCACTCTCGAGGGCATTCTGCGAATATTCGGGGTAGCTCGTGAGCGCGAGGAGCTCGCCTGTTTTGACGTCAATAATCACCCCTGCGCCACCTTGGAATTTTGACGAACCAGCGCGCACAGCAAGCGCATCGTAAAGCCCTTGCGTTACCGCGGCATCAACAGAGAGTACTATTTTTTGTCCGGGCTCTTGCGGCTGTACGACACTTTCAGAAATGACTTTACCGCGCGCATCGGTCTCCGAGAGCTTTAACCCGTTCTGTCCGCCGAGTAGCGCATCAAACGCGCGCTCTGCCCCATCTATGCCAAGGAAAACAGTGCGGAAGTAGACACCCGAAGAGTCTTTTGCCGGCGGTTGTACATAACCAATGGTGTGTGAAAGCCCGTGAAAATCCGCGTACACACGCGAGGCAAAGTCGTCGGTCAGTGATGCACCTGCCTGTCCGGCAGGCAGGCGGACATTATACGCCAAAAGGACTCCCGTGCGGTCGACCAGGGTGCCACGGTCGGCAAAGATAATTTTTTGCGAGAGCTGATTGTTTTTTGCCTGTTGTGCATAGGCAACACCGCGCACGAGCTGTAGGTCGCCCGCGCGCACAAAGAGCCCGACAAAAAGAAGCGTCAATACCCCGCCAAAAAACAAAAACACTCGCCGACTAATCGGCTGTTCGATGCGCCCCTCAAACTGGTCGCGGTTAAACTCCTGCGTATTTTGCGAATCGACGAAAATTTCATCCGGATGTATCTCGCTTTTAATTTTTCCGCTTCTTCGCAGTCTCCTTCTCATCCACCACATGCGGAGCAGTATACTGCTTTGCTTACAGGTGGTCGACGGGGGGTTTGCGAAAGTAGCGGAGTTTTAGTTGGCGGGCAATGGTGCCGAGCAAGGCGAGAAGGGTGAAGGGGAAAAACAAAAAGTGCAAACGCCCAACGGGCGTACCATAGGCGATGTCGATTAAGAGCCCAAGCAATATCGCCGTGACCCATCGCCCCATGAGTGCCGCAAGCAAAATGCCCGCAATAGACAACGGCCAAAACCCAAACAAAAATCCGAGTGCGGCGAGCACAAACGAGGCGGCGACAATATGTATTTTTTTACTGTGCAGCATTTTTTTGTCTCCACACTTCTACATAGCGCAGTGTGAGCGGGTCCACAGGCAGGTGCATATAGAGCGTCTCGAATGACTCCCCGTCTTTCACATCAATATGCGAGACAACGCTGGAGAAGCCGCCAGCAATACCAGGAAAGAGCACGGCGTCACCCACTGCCACGGCTGTTTTTGCCGGGACTTGTGCCTCGAGAGAGCCCGCACCTTGGCCTTGCACCTCGACCGGCACACTTGACGCGCCGTTTTGTATAGACAAGAGTGCGTTATAGGTTTGCCCTGGAGCGGAAAAGAGAACCACGCGCGCGGTGGCCCCGTACACTTGGGCAACGCGGCCGATGAGCACTGTGCCGCCAGCGGATACCAAGTCATTTTCTGTGACTCCTTGCTGACTGCCTGCGTCTATCATAAGAGTATCGTAGGGTGTGGCGGGCGGACGCATCAATACGCCAGCGAGGATTGTCTGCACCGAGCCATCGCGCCCGAGGCGCGCTTTTAGCTGTAAATTTTCTTGATACAAAACATTTCTATCCGCACGCATAGCTTTTGTTGCGGCGAGTTCGGCGTTGAGTTGTGCGGTTGGTGACGTCGCAAAACCGTTGCGCAGAGCGAGGAGAGGAGCCGCCGCTTGCCAAAACAACCCCGTTGCTTGACTGCGCCACAGCACCGCCGCAAGAAAAATCAGAATCAAAAAAAATAGAGCAGGTACGACAAGAGGCTTACCCCGCCCAAGGCGAGGTCCAAGGCGCTTGATGCGTTTACGAGAGGTCATCATCATGTTCAAGCAGTAGGTCGCGATGCAGTTCTAAATTTTCCAAAATAACACCAGTGCCGCGTGCCACGGCAGTCAAGGGGTCGCCAGCAACAAAGACCGGTACCTTGAGCCACAGCGAGAGGAGCTGATCTAAACCTCTAAGCAATGCACCTCCTCCGACAAGCGCAATACCCGAGCGCATAACATCAGAAAGAATCTCGGGCGGTGTGGTTTCCAACACCTCACGCACCGACTCGACCAGCGTGTCGACTGACTGCGAAATCGCCTCGCGGATGTCCGAGTCGGTCAAGATAATTTCGCGTGGCAAACCGGTGATAAGGTCGCGGCCGCGCACTAGAGCCTCGGCGTGGCCGCTCCCTTCGACCACCGAGCCAATTGCCATCTTTACCTCTTCGGCAGTCTTTTCGCCAATTAATATTTTAAATTCGGAACGGACGTAGGAAATAATATCTTGGTTGAGCTTGTCGCCCGCGACACGCAAGTTTTTTGCGCGGACAATACCGCCAAGCGAGAGCACTGCGATGTCCACCGTGCCACCGCCGATGTCCACTATCATGCTCCCCACTGCCTCGCGTATTGGCAGGCGGATGCCGAGCGCCGCGGCTATGGGCTCCTCGACAATGTGGACCTCGCGCGCGCCTGCGTTTTGCGCGGCGTCACGCACCGCGCGCATCTCAACGTTGGTGACGCCTGCCGGCACACCTATAACCGCGCGGGGGCCCAGCAACCTGCGCGAAACGCCTTGTGCGCGACTAATCAAGTACGCGAGCATCTCCTCGGTCGCCTCGAAGTCCGAGACCACACCCTCCACCAATGGCCTCACCGCAATCAAATGTCCCGGTGTGCGACCGAGCATGTCTTTTGCCGCCGCACCGACCGCCACGACCTGCCCTGTTTTTTGGTTGAGCGCCACAACCGAGGGCTCGGTCAATACAATCCCTTTGCCACGCAAGTAGACCAGCGTATTTGCGGTACCCAAATCAATCCCGACGTCATTGGAGACAAGCGAGAGAAGCCGGTTCAAATCAAAACGCTTCATGTAAGTTGCCCCAGCAATTCTGATATACTTTTGTGCTCGGTTCGGCCCTGCCTACCGGCAGGCAGGCCGCTGGCGCGATGCACGCATTCGAACTTGCCTGCGGCAAGCGTCTTTTCCGACACAACAATCCTCAACGGGATGCCAAGCAAGTCGCTGTCGGCAAACTTCTCACCCGCGCGGAGGTCGCGGTCGTCCCACAACACGTCAATACCTGCCTCGGTAAGCTCGCGATACAGCTCTGTCGCCTCTTTTTTTACCTCATCATTGTCTCCACCGATTTCAACCAAGTGCACCGCAAATGGCGCGACCGCCTCGGACCATGCCAGGCCTTTTTCATCGGAAAGCAGTTCTGCGACCGTCGCCATCAAGCGCGCCGGACCGATGCCGTACGAGCCCATATAGACTGGCACCTCGATACCCGACTCATCTTTGTATATCAAACCAAGCGCTTCGGAAAAGCGTGTACTGAGCGTAAAAATATTCCCAACTTCTATTGCCTTTGCTTCAATAAAATCATCACCTAAACTCAAATCTTTTTTTAAATCATCAGTGTATATCTCTTTGTTAATAGCTACGTGAGCTGGGTTCATTTCTGATCCTTTTCCATAATCATCCTTGTGTACATAAATACGGACGGTATCTTCTCCGGCATCAGTTACTGTTTGGAATTCATGAGAGAATTTCGAAAACGTACCCCCCGAGGCATATGTTAAATATGTTTTGTTACCAATACCCACGCGATTAAAAATATTTATGTAAGCTTGTTTAACTTTTTCATAAAACACAATATGTTCAGCTTCGTCTTTCGAAAACGAGTACAAATCCTTCATCACAAACTCGCGCGTGCGCATGAGGCCCGATTTGGCGCGCTCCTCGTTGCGAAATTTTGTTTGGAATTGGTACGGATAGGTCGGTAGGTCTTTGTACGAGGCGATATACTCGCGCATCAGTGCGGTCAGCGGCTCTTCGTGTGTGAAGCCCAACCCAACCTCTGCGCCCGATTTTAGTTTTGTCTTAAACCAACTGTCTACCTTGTCATCGCTCCAGCGGTCGGTCTTCTTCCATACTTCAGCATCTTGCAGTGCCGAGAGATGCAACTCAACGCCGCCAATCTTGTTCATCTCCTCCCGGATAATGCCGACCACTTTCTCAAACGTCCGCAAACCAAGCGGCAGGAAGTCGTACACACCTGCCATCTCTTTGTGGATATAGCCAGCGCGAATCAACAGTTGAGCGTTTTTCGACACTTCGTCCCGCGGCGCTTCGCGCCGCGTTTTGGTAAAAAGCTGTGATTGCCGCATAGAATTCCCCTTTCCCTTCATACCGCCATTGTACGGCTTAAATACGCAGGGTGCAAAAGGGTATTTTGGCTGTCCCCAAAATGCTTGACAGATGTATTAGTGTATGCTAGCATGTCCATAGTCGCACGTTACCAATTTGTTGTTCTAGCTTACCCGGCCACGGGGCCTCTGTGGCATTCCGAGCCGGGTACGGCTCAACTCAGACACGGGAGCATATAATGGAAGGCCTGTTCAACGTACTGGCGAAACATCCACTCGCGGCCATATTGGCAGAGGGGTCGACTTCTATCACCAAGACCAACAAACCGCGGTCGATGCGGAAGTGGGGAAACTCGGCCCGCGTGATCCAGTGGGAACACGACCTGTTCGGCTCGGTTTCCATCAACACAAAAAACTTCCAGCTTGGCAACACCGAGCAGGACGGGCCCAACACCTGGGCGCGAGTTTACACTGATGAGCAACATCCCGACTCGATCGAGATGCGTTTCATCACGACACTAGTCGGTGACGAAGTCTCCCTGCTTTATGCACAGGGCGGTATGGTCACCGACCGGACGGGGGAAGAAATTCCCCACTTCAACGTCCATGTCGATTGGAAGGAAAAAAATGGGAACATGATTCCACACACCCGGCAGAGGGACAAGGATAACTTCGACCTCGTCTTCCTCAAGACCAACGGCACATTCCTACAACTGCAGATCTCGCTCGTCACCCGCAAGGGCGACTTATGGGTTTGCGCACAGGAGGTCTGGGCGGGCCAGATTGTTGAGGTTCCGGCCGGACATGTTGCGACGGTCGGTGTTACGACACATCAGGTCGGCGAGCAGTTCGGGGCGGTTGCCCCGCTGTATCCGGAAAATGCTTACCCCGGTGCCGACTATCTCGGGACCTTCCCAAAGATGGGCCCGAAGCTCATCGACTTCGCGTTCAAAGGCGTGGCGTTCGTCCCGCTCGCCGAATGCGCTGTCGCCGAATGGGAACCGGAACTGCCGGAAAACATGCCGGAAAATCTGGCCAAAAACGGCTGGATGAAAGCCGTGGTCTTGTTCTACAATCTGGTGACCGGCTTCGGCCGCGCCATCTTCGAAGACGGCACAACCTGCTTCGTGCACTTTAGCGCGATTCAGGACCGCAACGGCACCTCGGTTGCCAGTAAGGGTCATTACCCCGTGCTGCAGCCGATGTCGGGCGTCTACCTCAAACGGCAGGCGACGGTCGGCAAACGGGACCCGTGGCAGGCGACTGCGGCTTGCGTGGCCTGAACAACAAAAAACAGAAGCGATTCGCCGGAAACGGCAAACTGGGCGGAGATCTTCCAAGATTCTCCGCCCTTCTTTCTTTTTGCACTATCGTTTTTCTCCTTTTTTGCTACTCTAATGCTATGCAGAAGCATCCGTACAACCCGCAACAATGGAACCATCTCGTTCCTGACATAAACTCGATAATAGAGCAGATGGAAAAAGTACCAATCCTCTCGGTGGGCATTACCCCTTTTACACGTATCGTCCCCTCTTTCTTCTTGAAAAATTATTCTATCTATACAGTCAAGCGCTCCAGCGACGTGGACGTGATGGAAAAGTTTCTACCTGTGCACGTTTTGGAAGATCGCCACCCAGAAGTTGCTAAAAAAGTGCATGGCACCGGGTATCTCATTGGCAATTTCGCATTCCAGAATTTTTTGAAGTCACGCAAAATACAACCAAAACTCCAGTTTTATACGATGACAGAAAAAATAGTAAAAGACCTCGACCGTCTAGGCATAGCATGGATAGGTAACGACCCAAAAACATTCCAGGACGTTATGTACAAGGGGAGCTTTCGCGAACTGATAAAAAAACTTGGCCTGTCTTCCCTACCATCGGACATATATTCTCGTGAAGATTTTTTAGCATTTTCGTTTAACACATTGTGGAAGAAGTATGACGGCGCCTTTGTAGTGCAACGTGCCGACAAAGAAACAGGTGGAAACGAGGGGACTTTTTTTGTACACAATACTCACGATTTTGAAAATTGTCTTTCAATTCTTGCAAAAGATACCGATTTTGGGAACATCATTATCACTCCCTTTGTAGAAGGATACTCAACATCGATGCTAGGGTGCATTATGCCGCAAGGTACATTGTCGGGGCCGCTACAACTCCAACTAATAGATGTTCCACAAGCACTACACGGAGTCCCAGCAAATGGCATCTTCTTCGGCAACGACCTCGACTTCCACCCATGGAAAGAAGATATCGAGGAGCAAGCACAAAAAGTGGTCGAAGCTATTGGTGCTCACTTGCAGACAAAAGGATACAAAGGCATTTTTGGCATCGATTTTTTGTACGATATAAAAAGGAACAAAATATACCCAAGCGAATGTAATCCACGCTTTACCGGCTCCTTGGTGCTGTACTCCTTGATGTTGCTGGAAGCGCATGTGCCACCAATGGAATTTTTCCACTTGACGACACACCTTGATATTGAATCGTCTTTTGATTTCGACACCGTAAACCAAGCGCTTAAAACTCGCATTTCTTGTGCACACATCGCCTTTTCCCCGCGCGGGATAACTGATATGGGACTTTCTCTCCCCGCCGGTGTATACGAATACAATCCAAAAATCCCCTCTCTCGAATATAAACGCCCCGGTATCTCGCTTGCGGATATGAAGAGCGAGCATGAATTTTTGATCATCGACACAGTCCCTTCTTTTGGCGCTAGTATCGAGCAACAAGTGCCACGCTTGTTTAAATTTATATTTCCACGTAGCATTGCGCGGTCATCGTACGAAATTGATATCGAGGCAGGATACTTGGTGGAGCGTTTTGCTGATGTACTTTTGGAAGCGGTCAGTAAAAAAGAAACCACCTCTCAAACTTGAGAGGTGGAATAGTGTTCCTCGAACCACTTCGAGAGCAGAACGAGAAACTTTTCACGGTGTTCACCTTGCAGGACGTGACCCACGCCGGGGAGTATGTGCATCCGCACTGAACGCGCGTGACCCCTAATAGCCGCTTGCTGATAGCTTCTGGCAACCGCGGGCGGCATGTCTTCGTCGAGTTCGCTGGGGACGATAAGTAAATCACCCGCGAAGTGCGATATGCCGCTCAGTGCCAAACTCTCGACCATAGTATGCAATTCGCTCCTCCAGCTACCCAACGTTGGATCAGCAACTGCTTCGGACGTAGGACGATTCCAACAATCCAGTTTTTCTATGTCCGGGTAGAGCGCCGGCGCACGTAGCGCAAGCAATTTGAACCCAGAGATGGACGAAGCAACTGCGGCAAGCAGATACGCGCCGTAGCTCGCACCAAACGCTCCGAGCCGAGCAGGGTCAATGTCGGGTTGCTCGGCTAAATATTGAAAAGCCGCTACGATATCACTGTTATTTTGGAACGGTGTTACCGTGTTGATGTCACCTTCGGCACAGCCGTGTCCGCGCAGGCACAACAGTAGGGTATGATAGCCAATCGCGTTGAGCGATTTGCTTACCAGGTCGTAGGTCCCGCCTTCGTGGAAGGGTTCACCCCTCCAACCATGCACAATCAACACCGCTGGGAGTAACCCCTCGCCCACGCCGGGCGAAAAGCGCGCGTATGCACCAGTCGAAAGTTTTACTACGCCATCGGGCATTTTCTCTCTCCCCAAAGCAAAACTCTTGGTTAACTTCCACAACGACCGTATCATATATTTAAATACTTGTCAAATTTACACCGGCTTTACGAGTCGGATAATATCGTGCCAGGAAACGACGAGCATAAGGGTGGCGAGGAGTGCGAAGCTCGCAATGGTGAGGCGTGTTGCGAGGCGCTCCGAAATCGGCCGGCGGATGATTGATTCAATTGCGATAAACAACAGGCGACCGCCGTCGAGCCCTGGGATTGGTAGGACGTTAATAATCGCGAGGTTTATAGAGATAAGCGAGGTCAAGAGTATGGTCGCGACAAAGCCCTGCCGTACTGCCTCGCCGCCCAAGCCCACAATACCTATGGGCCCTGCGATGCCCGCGAGGTTTGCGGTGCCGCTGAAGATTTGTGACACGAGTCCGACAAGCCCACCCATGATTGCAACGGTCATCTCTTTGCCGAGAATCGCACCTTGCACCAGCGCCAAATGCGGTGGCAACTGCAACACACCAATATCGTCGAGTTCGATACCGATTGCTTTGTGGCCTTGTGCCAAACCCTCGACTGGTTTTGCAAGAAAGTTTCTTGCTTCTTTATTGCTTGCCCCGAGCGACGAGGGGCGCAACACCGACAACACGACACTCTCGTCTTGATGCACAAGTATAAACTGCTGGAGTGCGTCGGCGGAGGCACCTAGGGCGAGCTCCGCGGTGCCGGTGTGCGCGGCTTCTACCTGGTCGCCTGCCCTAATACCTGCCTGCTCGGCCGGAGAGCCAGGCAGAACGGCGGTTATGGTGGTGTGTGCACCATGCACCTCGCCAACGCCAATATGCTCGACTGAAGTCGGAATGCCGACCATGTATCCGGCCGAGAGTGCCAACCATGCAAACAAAAAATTAAAAAAGACTCCGGCGATGATGACTGCCGCTTGTACAAACCGCGGCTTGTTTATGAAACTTCTAGAATTAGTTTGCTCGTCCCGCGAAGCATTTGCGGAGTGGGACTCACCAAAAATCCGTACAAAGCCGCCAAACGGTAGCGCGTTGAGTGAGTACTCAGTCTCCCCATATTTAACACTCCATAATTTTGGCGGGAAGAAGATGCCAAACTCATCGACGCGGATACCAAACGCCTTGGCAACGATAAAATGCCCAAACTCGTGAACGAGTATCAACAACACCAGAAGGAAAATAAAAATGACTAAAAACATAGTGCTAGTTGGTCATTTCTTTTTCTTTACGTGCCAATGCATCGTCAAAAAGAGTATTTGCCGTATCGACCTTTTTTTGCATCTCGTCTTTGGCGCGGAATTTGTCGTCTTCGGGCATTGTACCCTCGCGCTCCAACTTTTGGATATGCGACCACACTTCGTCGCGCACAACGCGCAATGCCGCACGGGTCTCCTCGATGCGCTCCTTGGCAAGTTTCACTAATGACACGCGGCGCTCGGAGGTAAGCTCGGGGAAAAACACCCGCACGCCACGCTCGTCCAAACCAACCGAGAGCCCGAGGTTTGCTGTGGTGATTGCCTTTTCAACCTCCTTCGCGTTACCCATATCCCACGGTGCAACGCGCAAGGTACGCGCGTCTTCTATCGAAATATTTGCCACTTGGTTGAGCGGCATCCGAGTGCCATAACTCTCTACCATAATGCCGTCGAGTATTGCTGGCGCTGCACGCCCCGTGCGGACACCCGAGAGCTCGCGGCCCAACCGCTCCACAACCTCGGCAATCTTTTTGTCAAACGGTTTAAAGTCGTATGCCATTTCTGTAGTATAGCATTTCCAAGGCGACGCCTTAACACCATGGCTCTCAAGGCATCGCCTTAAAATGCTTCCCTGCGGGTGGGTAGATCTTGACTAGCGGGTCGCGGCTGGTGTCGTATTTTCGCGCAGGAGCCAAGTAGCGGCCGTAGTGGATAACGCGGTGGGTGAAGTGTGGCCACTCTTTTTTTGGCAGAAGCTGCATTAAGTCGCGTTCTATCCGCACCGGGTCTGTATAGTCGGAGAGGTCAAAACGCTGGACAAAGCGGATGACATGCGTGTCGACGGTAACCCCCGCCACGACGCCGTACGCTTCCGCAAGCACCACGGTGGCGGTTTTGCGCGCCACGCCGGGAAGTTTTAGTAATTCTTCTATCGTCTTTGGTACTCGGCTGAAGCACTCTTCTTTTATTATCCTCGCGGCGGCGAGGATGTTTTTTGTCTTGGCTCGGTAAAAACCGCTTGATTTTATGTCCTGCTCAAACACGGCAATCCCCTTTTGCGTTTTGCCCACACACACGTATGCATTGAGTGTTTTGTATTTTTTAAAAAGCTTCTCCGTGATTTTGTTTACCATTTTGTCGGTGCACTGGGCAGAGAGTTGCACCGCGATCAACAACTCCCACGGCGTGTTGTAATTGAGCTCAATTTTTGCGTCAGGAAAAAGTTTCTTAAGCGCTCGGTCGAGTTTTTGTATCCGCGCTTTTCGTTCTTTAAGTTTCTTGGGATTCATAAGTAGCAGAAGTGCAAGAAAAAAGTGAGTTAGACTAGGGCCTTGTCGGCCCGGAGCGCGCACTTTTTTCTTGCACTTCTGCGGATACATGTGGCAAAGTTGCGGCAAAATGCTCGAGAATCATTTTAAGCGAGGGGGAACGGTCGCCCAAGTACTGCCGAAAATGCCCTATATCTTGGAGTCCCTCTCTTATTTCCCGCAGGTTAAACCTACCCGGTAGGTTTAACCTGCGGTAGAGTTCGACTTCTAACCCATTTACAAAATCCCGCACGCGCTCGCGAATTCTTTCCTCATCTTTAAGGAATAACGTAATCCAATCACTTCGTTGTTTATACGGCCAAGCGAGAAATTCCACAGCCACAGCAGAAAGCTTTTCGGAAGCGTCCACTCTCCTCCCTGCAGCTGGAGAAAAGCTTTCTGCTGTGGCGAGCTTCTTTGGATACTCCAACATCCGCGACCTCAATGTGGGAAGTAGTGCTCCGTGTGGAACCAAAAGCACAAACACCGTCCCCTCTTGCGGCTCTTCAAACAACTTTAATAACGCCTGCTGTGCTTCGGACGTTATCGATGCGGCGCCTATCAAAAACAACGACCCCCGGTCATGTTTGAGCGACGCCAACGAACGCAGTTCGCGCGCGTCGTCAACCCCAAAGCGCTCGAACTCGCGCGCCCAAAATGGCTTCAAGTCTTTTTTGTACCCCCCAAAGGCCGACATCGACCCTTCATAAAAATAAGCATGGTGTGTCATAGCTTCTAGGTTCTAGGGGCTAGAATCTAGCTAGTCCCTAAAAGCTAACAGCTAGAACCTATCTTTTGGCGATAACGGCTTTTTTGTATGTTTCCAAATGCTCCAAAGCGATGCCGGTGCCGCGCGCCACGCAAAACAGCGGCTCATCTGCGACTTTTGCCCTCACCCCAGTGCGGCGCAACACCAACTCGGGAAAATTGCGCAACAAGCTCGAACCGCCAGTCATAATGATACCGCGGTCGATGATGTCGCTCGCCAACTCCGGCGGCGTCTCTTGGAGTACATCGCGAATTGCTTTGATAATTTCGCGCAACTCGCGACCCATTGCACGGACAATGTCGTTTGTTTTGAGTTCTGCCGAACGGGGGAGCCCGGTGATAAAGTCGCGGCCGCGCACGGTCATCACCAACTCTTCCTCGACTGGCACGGCGGAGCCTATGGCGATTTTGACGTCCTCAGCGGTCTTCTCGCCTATCCCGAGGTTGTAGGTTTTTTTTATGTAGTCGGTAATCGCGTGGTCGAGTTTGTCGCCACCACATTTGACAGAGGTCGAGGCGACAATCCCACCGATTGATATCACCGCGACATCGGTGGTGCCACCACCGATATCTATCACCATATTACCGCGCGGCTCGTGTATCGGGATGCCCGCGCCGATTGCCGCCAAGACCGACTCTTTGACAACATACGCATTACGGGCACCGGCGCGTATCGCCGCCTCGACCACCGCGCGACGCTCGGTCGAGGTCACACCCGTGGGCACGCTTACCATCACTTCGGGTTTAAACAATTGGAACTTCCCAAGCGCTTTGCCTATAAAATATCGCAGCATCGCCTGGGTCACGCGGTAGTCGGAGATGACACCATCTTTGAGCGGCCGGTACGCTATAATCTCGCCCGGCGTGCGACCTATCATCTCTTTTGCCTCGGCACCGACCGCCAAAATGCGCTTGTCGATTTCGGAAATCGCAACCACCGAAGGCTCGTTGAGCACTACTCCCCGCCCAGGTACAAACACGAGCGTATTTGCGGTGCCCAAATCAATCCCGAGTTTTGGAGTAAAAAATGCCATGTGAGCGTAGTCTACAGCGAATGGCGCGGAGCGTACAGAGTAATTGAGGCGCTTGACAAGAAAGGCGGCGGATATATACTTGCGGCTGGCTGGTTCCTCCCGGGTGTAAAAGGAATAGAGAACGCCGCGTCTGCTAGTGTGAGCGCCCGTTCTCTAGGAGAGAGAAGCAACACGGTACCAGGCTCTGCCTGTTGTTCTGATGACTTCTGTGTGCGCTCCAACTTCGGGGGCGTAAGGCGGTCTATCTCAAACAGAATCTTTCTTCCCAGCCCGCGCCTTTCTGCTCGACTTCGGTCGGGCTTTTTTCTTTGCTAATGTTACCCATGTTGCATGTATGTAGTGGATTGATATATCAATCCACCTCTGTATCAACCCTGTGATATACTTTTCCACATGAAGGTACGCGCGCGACAACTTTCGAACAAACAACGAATTGAGACTTTGGACACGCTCTACACCGCTACTGGGAGCCTTCGCGGAAGGCAAGCGATGAAACTGTTTCTCCGATATTTATTAACTGAAAGTGAGCGGATTATGCTCGGACGACGAATTGTTATTGCCCGCCGACTTCTCGCGGGTGTATCACACCGCGGTATAGAAATGAGTTGCGGGTCGGCAGAGACACGGTACAGCGGGTACAACATTGGCTAGAAGACCAGCTACCCGGCTACGAGCAGGCTATACAAGAACTAGAAAAAGAGCTCGGTGTGAGACAAAAGCGATACGAAAACAAAGTATTGTACGCCACTAACAGCTTATATCGATTCAAGAAAAAATATCCTTTATACTTTTTGCTGTTCCCCACCCCTAAAATCAAAAAGTAGGGTGTCGAAAGTCGGTCGAGGGTGGATTGATATATCAAGCCACTTCATCAACTATTTCCCAGAGACGATTTATACTGTTTCGCGTTTTATATCCAGCCCGAGGGCTTGGAGGCGCTCCTCGATGCGCTCGTAGCCGCGGTCGATATGGTAGACATTCCCGATGCGCGAGGTGCCCTCGGCCACAGTCGCCGCAAGTACAAACGCGAGCCCGGCGCGGACATCGGGGCTCTCTAGCTCGCAGCCGTGCAAGGGCGTTGGACCCACGACCTCGACTTGGAACGGGTTCCACTTGGTGATATGCGCTCCCATCCGCACCAACTCGTCTACATAGTTGAGCCGACCCTCAAAAATCGTTTCGAACAACACACTCGTGCCGCTCGCCTGCGTCAAAAAAACTGCCATAGGTGACTGCAGGTCGGTGGCAAAACCCGGGTACTCGTGCGTGCGCACATCGACACCACGGAAGCTGGAGTTTGATGCAATGTTGTTGACTATAGAAATGCTGTCGACACTCGTCTCGATTGGTACACCGCAGGAGCGCAGCATTTCGATAAGTATTTCGACATGTTCCGGGTTGCAATGTGTTATGGTCAAATTTTTTGCGGCGAGTGCGCCGAGTATAAGGAAGCTCCCTGTCTCGATGCGGTCGGGCAACCCGCGATATGCTCGGCCCGAGGCGCGCAGGAGCGAACCACCTTTGACAGTAATGGTTGGCGTTCCGGCTCCCTCGATATGCGCCCCACACGAGTTGAGAAAATCTGCCAAATGCTTGACCTCGGGCTCGAGCGCAGCGTTTTTGAGTACAGTAGCGCCACGCGCAAGCGTCGCCGCCATCATCAGAGTTTCGGTCGCGGTGTGGCTCCGGACGATAAAAAAAATCTCCGCACCGTATAACCCGCCCCTTGCTTCGAGATGATACGTGCCTTGTTCTACCGAGACGGTTGCTCCCATTTTGCGAAAGCCGTCTAAAAATAAATCTATCGGTCGCGACCCTATGACATCGCCGCCGGGGTGCGGAAATGTCACTTCGCCAAACCGCGCCAAGGTGGGGCCAGTCAACACCACCGACGAGCGGAGCCGCTCGGCAATCTCCTGATTGAGGACCGGGGCTTTTTTTAGCCCGTCGAGAAGTTCGCTCATCCTCTTTACATCCTCGATGTCGGGCAAGTCATCGTAGTGGACATCATCTTCAAACAAGATGCTTGCCGCCATTGCTTTGAGCACGGCATTTTTTGCACCGCGTACCGCAATCTCACCCTGTAGTGTTTTTTCTCCACCCAACCCTTTGATAACAAACTGTTCGCGCATATTATAGTCTAAAGAAGCGAGAGAACAAAAGCTTGCTTTTGATTCCGAGCGAGAGACGACTATATAAATTATACATAATAATTTCTATTTTTTGTAAGGAATGCTTCCCCGACGCTTTGGTCGGTGCCCGACCTCTTCCGGAGCGTCGGGCTTAGGTTTAATTTCCCACCAGAATTTTTTGGAAAAGTCGGGTGCTTGGTCACACACGCTTTTAAGATAATACAGGTCCTTGGTCGGTATAGCCACTAGCAAACGCCCAATCCGCGGCATACTCAAAGGTGGCAAGGCCCTACCTGCCGCCTGCCTGCCGGTAGGCAGGGCAAGGCAGGCATCGCGCGCCCGTGCGCGGTTGAGCTGCGTGCGAAAGTATTCCATCAACTCCCCGCGCTCGGTTACGCGTTCCTTTTTCCCTACTTTGCCGGAAATATGAGAGCTAATATGCTCCATTTATTGAGCATCCTGCATCAGTAATGCTCGTGTCTTTGGCCCCACGATACCCACGGCAGCGAGGTTGTTGGCGGCTTGGAATCCTTTCACGGCAACCTCGGTAATCGCTCCGAAGTAGCCAGTAATATGGTGACTGAAGAAACCGACCTTGGTAAGAATGCTCTGCAGCGTGCTGACTTCCGGTCCAGTCCAGCCCACCGCAAGCGTGTGCACGATGGGCGCGGTTGCGGCTCCCGCAATGTGGCTCGACGGGCCGGCGAAGGCGAGGTTTGGTCCCACGGGGCTCGAGGTGTCGAGTGTCGGGCGGGTGGTGAGTATCGTCGGGCTAGCAATCCCCGAGAGGCCGCGGGTAAACGCTCCGGGACCGTAGAAGGAGTTGCCAGAGCCCGTTGCGGCCGTCGTTGCACCGAACCGGTACAGGACCGTGCCTCCGGTGTAATCGTTGATAAAGGTGTTGTTGCTGATGGTGATAGGACCCGCGGGATTCATCGCACCGTCTGCACCGTTGGCACCTGTGTTCACGATGATGGTGTTGTCGGGGTTGGTACCCTTCTGAATAACGTTGTTGGTTATAGTCTCGATACCGCCCTGTGGCATGTCGATATCGAAGCTTGTACTAGTATTATTATCGTAGACGCGGGTGTTGGTGATAGTCGTTGATTTAGCGCGGCTCTTTATGTGGTGGCCATAGCCATCACTGTTGTTGAGGTTCTGTACGTTGTAGTCGTGGAAGTAGCTGTTGGAGATGCTGACGGAGTCGCCGCCGAGATACACCTGGTGCGTGCAGTTGTTCACACAGCCGCCCGTGCCATTGTCATAGAACTCGCTGTTTTGGATGACGATCTGTGCACCTGCGGTGATGCCCAGGATGCCGTTTTGGTTGTGGAAGAAGTAGTCGTTGGTGATGGTGGTAAGGCCAGCCGACTCGAGGCGCAGACCCGCGCCGTTGGTATCGCTCGGAGCGTTGTACGCACCCGTGAAGGCGACGTGGTCAATGGTAATGCCAGAGCCAGTTATGTTCCATAGGCCTTTTGCAACGCCCCAGTGTGAGAGTGCATTGACATCCGAGCTCGGCGGGCTCTGCTTGATGAGGGCCATCACCACGTTGTTTGGCATGCCGGTCGGGACCACGCAGTTGGGGCTCGAGCTCTGTACTGATGTGATGTAGACATTGTTTGCGGAGATCCTGACATCACTTTCACTCCAACTGTAATCATCGGTGTACGTGCAGGCATCGATGAGGACGGTGGCGCCGTTGGTGAGTTTGCCGGAGGACCACAGTGCCATCGGCGTCTTGTAGGTCGGTTGGTCTGGGCCAACGCGGAAGGTGGTGCCGCTCGCCGCCAAGGTCGTCGCGCTCGCCGCTCCTGAAGCAGTGGAGACATTCCCTGCCGCATCTTTTGCCTTGACCGTGTATGAGTAGGCGGTCGCGGCAGTGAGGCCGGTGTTGCTGTAGCTGTTGGTGGTGGGTGAGGCGATGAGTACTCCTGCGCGGAAGACTTGGTAGCCGGTGACGGCGACGTTGTCGGTCGAGGCAGTCCAGGCGAGGTTGATTTGTGAACTAGATATTGTGGTGGCAGTGAGGCCGGTGGGGGTCGAGGGAGGTGTCGTGTCTGCTGCCGCCAAGGTCGTCGCACTCGCCGCTGCTGCACCGGAGACATTGTTTGCTCCATCAACTGCTTTGACTGTGTAGCTGTAGAGGGTGGAGGCGGTGAGACCGGTGTCGCTGTAGCTGTTGGTGGTGGGTGAGGCGATGAGTACTCCTGCGCGGAAGACTTGGTAGCCGGTGACGGC
>JAUSIO010000056.1 GCA_030647845.1 bacterium | reverse complement strand
GTTTAACCTTTTTGGCCAATTGCTGGAAGGGAAGCTCCCAAAAAATAAGGCATATTTCGACCCGATGGGTCGCGAAGACCTCTTCCCCCTGCCGGACCGTGACGTGGTCTACGAAAAATATCCGCAACTTGCAGACAGCCCTATCAAGAGCATGTTTGCTTCAGTCGGGTGCCCCTTCCACTGCAGCTACTGCTATGCACCGTCGTTCAACAAGATGCATGGGGGTTTCAAGTTCATCACAAGCGAGGTCGACCGGCTTATTGCTGAGGCACACGACATACAACGTCGCTGGCCTTTGCAGATGGTCTACTTCCAGGATGATATCTTCGGCTTCGAGTACAAAGAGTGGCTGCCGGAGTTTACACGCCGATGGAAGCAAGAGGTTGGAGAGCCTGCTCACATCCAACTTCGGACAGAGTTGCTCGAGGGCGACGCAGGGAAGCGCCGACTCGACCTCTTCCAAGAAGCCGGTGTGACTGGTGTTACACTCGCTATCGAATCGGGGAATCCATTCCTGCGGACTCGGGTGCTTATGCGGCATATGCCGCACGAACTTATTGTTGAAAGCTGCGAGAAGATAATTGCCCGAGGTATGACACTCCGGACCGAACAAATCCTCGCGGTCCCCTTTAGCAGTACGGAGACTGACCTCTCGACTCTCAAACTTAATAATGAGATCGGTCCCGACATGGCGTGGCCCTCAACCTTGTCTCCCTATCTTGGCACCAGTATGGGGACTATTGCCAAGAGTCTCGGTTTCTATGCGGGAAACAACGACGACCTCTCTGACACCTTTTTCCAGCGTAGTGTCTTACGCCACGTCGCCGGCGGCACGCGCGATATTGAACGGATTGTAGAAGGTCTCAAGGTGCACCCTAAGGCACCACCGGAAGTACAGCCGCTCCAAAATACATGGGCGGTGGAAAACGGTACCGACTCTGCACAGCTAACCTATCAGAAAGTTGTGCGAGAGAAAGTTGACGGTAAAAAATTTGAGATCGTCAAAGTTGGGGAGCCCAGGGAGGTTGGCACTATCGAGTATTTGAGCGAGAAGGAAAACAGCGACTACTGCGACAGCGTTGTACGCTTGCAGGAGTTGTTTATCCCGCTGGCAAAGATGCCCGATGCGGTGGTGCTTGCAAAACGGTTGCTTGCAGTACCGAAGAACGACTGGAACTGGAAGCGGATAGGGCAAGAAACTACCGCCCATCTGCGCACTCGGGTTCCTGGGGCGGAGCTCGAACGTCGGTTGCACGCGCTTGCGCACGAGATGCACTTGCAATCACCCAGCGACCTGCCGGAAGTGGTTGTACAAAATCCGCACTACTTCCCCTACTTTCCTGCAGGAGGAGCGTTGGCTCAAAAGGTTGTGGAAACCGGGTTCCCTGTCTCCACAGACTCTACCCCCAGCGCACTTGGAGAGGTTGCGACCATTACTCGCCGTCATGAGTTTGGTCACGGTCTTTACAAGGTCGAAAAGGGTCCGGAGCCGATTGCAAAATAAGAAGAAAAGTAAAAGCCATCCACACAAGGATGGCTATTTTTTATATACGCGCAGTATTTTTTCGATGATGTTCGTGGTCGAGTGACCTTCGGTTTGCGGGGAGAGCCGTACCTCGCCACCGAAGCTCTCGACCAGTGCCTTTTCGCCTGCAAACGCTGGGTCGCGTTCGCTCCCCGCGCCTTTGATGTGAACGTCTGGTCGTAGCTTAGGGAGCCAGTTTGCCGGACTTTTCTCGTCGAACACGAAGACATAGTCGATTGCCTCTAGCCCGGCAAGCACGCGCGCACGGCTCGCTTCGTCTTGGATGGGTCGCAAGTCGCCCTTATTCTCGCGCACCGAGGTGTCGGAGTTGACGCCGACAACCAGCACGTCGCCCTGCGCCTTTGCCCACTCGAAGCTGTCGACATGCCCCGGGTGGATGATGTCGAAGCATCCGTTTGTGGTAACGATGTGTTTGCCGCCCACCCGCAACTTCTCCACGAGAGGCATCAGTTCTTCGAGCGTTTTTATTTTTTTGCGCCCGCGTGTCATGCACTTGCAATAGTAGAACCTTTGCTGTACTCTCGCAATCAGATTATTTTGTTCTTCCTCCTACCCTACAAGAGGCTTCAATGTCCAAATACGACAGGTTTTTTGACGTTCAAGAAGCAAAATATGCGGGTATACGTGCAGCAGGGATAAAGACGAGAAGCACAGGGCTCCGTCACGACCCCGCGCTCCAAAAGCGCAACGGTTGCGTTTCCATTGCTCTTTCTCATCCGCTAGCAATCGAGCAAGGAATCGCAGATTTTTCCCGGTTGATTGCTGGCGTGGTCCCAGCGCTTGTCTATGAAGCGAAGGACCTACACACGACTCTCTGCTCTGGTAGGACCGAGGAGAACTTCTTTCCCCGGGCACGTGCCGGACTCATTGAAGAACTTGGTGACCTCGCAAGGGTCGTCGCTTCCACCTTGCGGTTGATATCGGCCGGAAGTATTGAGATCACTTACACGCGTTATCTGCACAATGACTCTGTCGTCATCGCGGCTGGCGAGCCAAACAATGCGTATGTCGACCTCGTGGGTCATATCGCTGGTTTTGCGGAAGGGCTGGAAGTAATCGTCTATCCGGCTATAGATGCCCACATAACCGTGAGCCGATTTACTCAATCTGTGGGTCCAGAACAACTTGGCAACTTTTTCTCGCTCATGGAGCAAGAGGGTCCTGGGGTGAGTGTTCCCGACAAACTCCATGTCGGCTACAGTTACTGGGATGCCGAAAGTCCCTACACCACAAATGGCCATTTCGTGCGGTTCCACAGCTTTAGCATCACCAGTCCATAACATTACCCTCCGCCAAGGCGGAGGTTTTTCTTTTTTTAAATCAATTTTTCGAACTTTTTGATTTTTTAGAATATAAAAAAATAGCTGACACAACATAAATAGTTGTGCCAGCTCTCAAGGTTGTCTCGAAGAAAATTAGTCGTCGCTAGAAAAACCTTCGAGATGAACTTTTTCGCTCGTGAGTCGAACGTGTATCTCCACATCATATTCCTCTGCAAGTGCGCTTGCAAAGTCCTGTAGAGGCTCGGCATGGGATTTTCCGAAGACCTCCAGCAACCATCGCCTGTCGGTTGCTTTTCTGACCTCGTTTTTCATCCACAGTATGCCGATACAGTCCCGCCGTTGCCGAAAAGAAAAAAGTCCTCGCTTTTTTGACGGACCCAATAACAAACTGTAAGCGGTTGTTTCTTTGGGCCCATTACAATCGCGTTGGAGGATGTCTCCCAATGCAAGGTCTGGACGTATCCTCAATATGCTTTCCCCAATCCTTTTTCCCTTTATTTCAAAGGACTCCGCGTAGCTGACCTTTGACTGGTCCGACATCGTCTCTCTCCTTTTTGATGTGCAATGCTACGGCTCACCCGTAGCAACCGAGCGAATCCTCGCACAGTGGGAAGACTGTATATGTATGTTGAATATTTGTCAACCCAGCCCACCCACCGCTATATCGACTTGGATATTCTCTTTGCGGCTACAGTTAAGAAAACAACCTAGTGTCGCTCTCTGCCTTGGCGGAGGTTTTTCTTTTTCTGGTAAAATAGTGCTCCAGTGTATGTATGTTAGAATGCGACCTCATATGAGAAAAGCGGTTTTTTTGGACAGAGACGGTACAGTATTAACACTGGCTGGCGGCACTGGCTACTTGAGCGACAGCCGCTCTATGCGGCTTTTACCCGGGGCGGCGCGCGCTATAGCGTTGCTTAACAAAGCTGGGTTTTTAGTGTTTATCCACACCAACCAGGCGATTGTAGCCCGCGGCAAACTGACCGAAGAAAAGTTGCAACACATACACAAAGTACTGTTCGAGCGTCTCAAAAAACAAGGGGCACATATCGACGCGCTGTATTATTGCCCGCATCACCCGGAAGCAAAAATAAAAAAATATCGCGTGGTTTGTGTCTGCCGCAAACCAAAAACGGGTATGCTCAAAAAGGCAATAAAAGATTTTAATGTAGACGCAAAAAAAAGTTTTATGGTGGGGGACAGTAGCAAGGACATTCTTGCAGGCAAGCGCGCAGGCCTGCAAACGATTTTGGTCAAAACGGGAAACGCTGGTCGTGAGTGGAGTGCGGTATCGGTCGTGCCTGATTTTGTTGAGAAAAATATTTTGGCGGCTGCAGTGCGAATAAAAAAAGCGGCCAAATAGGGCCGCTGATGATGAACTAGGTGATGCCGACTTCTTCTGGGTTGACGTCGACCACAACAGGGTCATCGTACCTGATTGCGGGAATAAGCGGGGCGATGATCTCGAAGAGCGATGGCTTTTGAAAGTGTTGCTCCTTGGTCGAGGGGTCCGGATAGTATATCCAACTCTCGTACGTCTCGCCGCCAAACTGTACTCGGCACTTCGAGAGAAAGAAGTTCTCTGGAATATGACTCTTGTGCCACAGAACATTGCGAAGGGTCGGCTCGGTGAGCAACATAGTGCGGATACGAGGTGCAATCGAGACGTTGAGCGTACCGGGGTAACACGACCTCAAGTCGAAGCCTCGTTCCCGAAAGAGAGGCATCTGCAATTTGATTGTGCTGTCGCCGAAGGGGCTGTCCTTGGCCAACCCAGAGGCAATCCTATGCCCACGCACCACCACCCCATGTACGGAAATCCACCGTGTCATTATTTGCTCCTGGAGGTTTTTACTATCCGCCCAGACTTTACAACCTTTTTCTATTTTAAGCAACTCGTGCATTACAGCGGGGTTTTCTTTTATAAACAGAGCTGTGATATACTA
The DNA here is from genome assembly GCA_030647845.1 of bacterium. Lineage (GTDB taxonomy): Bacteria > Patescibacteriota > Minisyncoccia > Phycocordibacterales > SBAW01 > GWA1-54-10. The sequence continues at coordinate 6,994 of JAUSIO010000056.1, read as the reverse complement.
GCCACCTATGGCAAAAAAGGTGACACTTGAGAATCTCGCCGCGCAAATGGCGGAAGGGTTCACAAAACACGATAAACAAATCGACGACCTTACCGAAAGTGTTGCGCTTATCGTTAAGCACATGGCGACGAAGGACGATACTTCCCGTCTTGACGGTCATTTTGTAAAAGTACACACACAACTCGCATCAATCGAAGCCGAACTCAAGAGCATCAACCGCCGCATCAGCGCGCTTGAAGACGCGGTAGGTAATCTTGCCGGTTTTGTCAAAGAAGTTGTCGAACTTCGAAACCGGCTCGAAACTATCGAGCGACATCTTGGGCTCGATAAAAAAGTTCCTGCGTAGACGGAGTTGTGGTATAGTACCTCTCGTATGCAATACACCAACTATTTGAAGTGGGCGCTTCTTGGAGGTCTTGGCCTCGTCTTTTTTATTCCTTTTATTGTCGCTGGCGGTAGTGTTGCCCCAAATATGTTCTTTCCCTACATAACAGGGAAGAATTTTGCCTTTCGTTTGTTGGTAGAGTTGCTGTTTGGTCTCTACGTACTGCTTGCCCTGCGCGAGCCAAAATACCGTCCGCGCGCCTCGTACATGCTCTGGGCGTTCGGCGCGTTTGTTTTGTGGATGGGTATTGCAACTATTTTTAGTGTTGACCCGGCGAAGAGTTTTTGGAGCAACTTTGAGCGTATGGAAGGGTACATCACCGTGCTCCATTTGTTTGTGTACTTCCTTATGGTGGGTGCGATTGCCATGGCCGAGCGTTGGTGGGACCGCCTCTTCCAGGTTTCGATTACCGCGGGCTCCTTGCAAGCGCTCTACTCTCTGGGACAACTGTTCCATATCGGTGGGCTTACGCCAAGTTCGCAGAGCGGCGCGCGGCTCGATGGCACCTATGGTAACGCAACCTACCTCGCCGTGTTTATGCTCTTTAACATATTTCTCACGCTGTTTATGCTGGTGCGACAGTCGCACAAGCGCGATGCTTTGACTGCCAATATTCTGTATGGGCTCGCGCTCGTTCTGCAGGTTTCGGTTCTCTACTATACACAGACGCGCGGTGCGCTCTTGGGATGTATAGGTGGCATCGTCATCGCGGCAATATATATAGTGTGGAACCTGCCTGCCGGCAGGCAGGAGGCGCGAGGTGGCGAGTGGAGAGTGTTGCGCAAGGTATCTTTGTATGGACTTGGCGCGATTGTCATACTTGTGGGGCTCTTCTTTACCCTACGGCAAACATCGTTTGTACAACACAGCGAGACACTGTCCCGTTTGGCCTCAATTTCCTTGAGCAGCAACAATGCGCGATTCCAGATTTGGAACATGACCTATCAGGGCTTTAAAGAAAAACCTCTGCTCGGCTGGGGGCAAGAAAACTTTAACTTTGTCTTTAACAAATATTACCAGCCAGCGATGTACAACCAAGAGCAATGGTTCGACCGCGCGCATAACCAATTTCTCGACTGGCTCATAGCGGGTGGTCTTCCAGCATTCCTCCTGTATATTTCACTCTTTGGTCTCGCGGTGTGGGTGATTATTCGCTCCAGTGCGTTGTCTATCCCAGAGCAGGCAATACTCTTGGGGCTTTTGGCTGGGTACGCCTTTAACAATCTATTCGTGTTCGACGACCTCATGAGCTCCGTGTACTTTATTGTCTTGATAGCGTTTGTGCATAGTCTTTCGGCTGCCAAGCTCCCGGGCTTTATGTTTCTCTCTAGACCCTTGGGCGACCGCGCCATTGCCGTGGCGGCACCGGTGGTGCTCGTGGTGGTACTCCTGGGAGCATGGACACTCAACGCGCCGGGCATTGCACGCGCTCAAAATTTGCTCGTAGCACTCATGACCCAAGTGCCGGTGCAAGACGGCCGCGGTGGCATAAGTCCCGCACCAAAAGACCCAAAAGTACAGCTCCAACAGTTCCAAGTGGCGCTCGGCGAGGGCACTTGGCCGGACTCGTCGCTGGGCAAGCAGGAGGGCACGGAGCAGTTGTTGCAGTATGCTTCTAATCTTGCGACAGCAAAGTCTGTCGACCCGTCGGTCAAGCAGGACGCCGCGAACCTTGCACAAAGTGCGACACAAGCACTGCTCCAAGCGCGCCCGCATGACGCGCGCATTGAGCTTTTCTATGGCGCGTTTCTCGATACATACGGACAACGTCCACAAGCGCTCGAAATACTCAACGCCGCACTCGCGGACTCTCCCCTGAAGCAACAAATCATGTTTGAAATTAGCGTGGTCTACCTTAATGGAGGCGATGTCAAAAGTGCTCTGCCTATATTGCAAAAAGCATTCACTGAAGAACCTTCGTACAACGATGCGCGTATATTCTACGCGGCAGGTCTCTACTATGACGGAGACAACAAAACTGCAGATGCCCTGTTAACCGAAGGGTTTGGGACGCTCTTGGTCGATGACACGCGGCTCTTGCAGGTGTATGTAAACACCAAGCAGTTTGGTCGCCTGGTTGCAATTTGGAAGAATCGTGTAGATGCAAACCCCAATGACGCACAGACCCATGTGGGCCTTGCCGCCGCCCACTTTGCGGCAGGCGATAAAACAGGTGCTATCACCGAGCTAGAGCGCGCCGCGGCTCTCGACCCGACACTTGCCGCGCAAGTCCAGTCGCTCATCGGGCAAATACGCGACGGTACGTTGAAGTAGCTTCGCGAGCTAGACAAAAAATATTCCGAGGTATACACTTGGAAGATGAATACACAGACGCAGAAATATGTAGTTTCTTTTACTGTTTCCAGCACCAAGCGTCTTGCACAGAGGGGATTTTATGCGTTGGCAAAAAAACATATAGTAAAGGGCAAGCGCGGTGGTGCACGCAATCTCTCCGAGCGAGTGGATGAGATAGTCTATGGAGCCTAGCCGTTGCATTATAGACAGCTCGGTGTTTGTCGCTTTTTATTGCGAGATAGACTCGCTCCACACGGATGCGCTCCGCGTTATGATGGAACTTTCGGATTACATTCTTATTGTTCATCCGTATGTTATTCAAGAGACTACGACTGTTTTGGCGTATGGTGCCGGCACAGGAGTTGCAAAAAAGTTTTTGACCGACATCACTGACGCTTCGAACGTGTTTATCCCGTCGGTTGATATCTTGCATGACATGAAACTCTTTGCGAGTTCTGGTTCAAAACTTTCTTTCACGGACATCGCCCTTGTTGGTTTAGCGCAAGAAACGGGTGTCCGTCTTGTTACCTTTGATAGGCAAATGCTGTCGTTCTACAAGCGCTAATCCACCACGTATACGATAGCTGTGCTATACTAAAAAGGCGTGGGTGCTAGCACGATGCTGGTTCTACAAAACACCGTTCTGCGAAAATCTCCGCTCACGCGGGGCTTTTCGTACCCGCTGGCGGGTATATACTATGTGGGTGCTTCGTGCGGGGAGCGAACTGCACTCACATTTAGAACAATGTTTTGGAGCTCGCATCCGCTTCCCGCACGGTGCATAATGCTGGGTATGGAAATTCAGGAACAGGTTTCGCTTGCGCAATACACGACCTTCCACATCGGGGGGTCGGCGCGTTATCTTGCACTTGCGCAAGACATACAAGAAGTGCGCGAGTGTCTTTCTTTTGCTAAAGAAAAAAATCTCGGTGTGCTGATTTTGGGAGGCGGGTCGAATATATTGGTGCACGATATAGGTTTTGGTGGATTGGTTATCAAAATAGAGCTGTCGGGAATAGAGTTGCAAAAAAACGGCAACGAAGTGTTGTTTGTAGCTGGCGCTGGCGCGAGTTGGGACGCGCTGGTCGCGCGCGCTGTGCAAGAAAACTTGTGGGGCATCGAGAATCTCTCCGGTATCCCCGGCACTGTGGGTGCCGCGCCCGTGCAAAACATTGGCGCGTACGGGGTAGAACTAAAAGACACCCTCGTGTGGGTTGAAGCGCTCGATGTGGAGACAAAAGAAGCAAAAAAGTTTACAAACACAGAGTGTAATTTTGGATATCGCACTAGTGTTTTTAAAAAAAATCCGGGGAGATATGTTGTACTGCGCGTAGCGCTGGCATTGGACGCACACGGCACTCCGAATCTTGCGTATCGCGACTTATCAGAGGCGTTTATTGGTGTACAAAGCCCTACGCTTGGTCAAATTCGCGACGCAGTGCTGGCGATTCGCAGCCGTAAATTCCCCGATTTGACACAAGAGGGGACTGCGGGTTCGTTTTTTCTCAATCCTATTGTCTCTGTGGAAAAAGCCACAGAATTAGCTACACAATTCCCGACTCTGCCGCAATTTACCGCCGAAGGGGGCGTCAAAATCTCTCTCGCGTGGCTGTTGGACAACGCACTCGGGCTCAAAGGCGCGCGTGTTGGCGGCGCGCGCCTGTTTGAAAGGCAGCCTTTGGTGATTGTTGCGCAGAAAAATACTTCCTCGCGCGATATAACGGAACTTGCAGAAAAAGTACAAAAAGAAGTTAAAGAAAAATTAAGAATCGAAATAGAGCCAGAGGTAAAAATTTTGTAGTCCGACGTTTCAGTCGGACTCCGACCGCTTCGCGTCGGAGTTATCCACAGAAGAAAAATATTTTTCATTGTATATACCGAGATATCGTTCGATAATTGTTTTTAGAGCATCGAGTATTTGTTTTCTGCATCGCACACGTGGCGCGCACTAAGCAAGGTCGATCGATGCGCAACCAAAGCGACTCGTGTCGCCAAACTATTATGGCAAAGAAAAAGAAAGCAGCAGGAAAGAAGAAGCGCCGCTAAGGCACTCGCGTTTTTGATGTAGAGATCAAAAACGTTATCCTCTCGAAAGAAAAGTCTCCCTGAGCGTGTCGAAGGGGGATTTTTCTTTAAAATATGTTATATTTCCTGCATGTTTTCCCTCAAGAACCTCTTTGGCGACCCCGCGGCCAAACTCTTGGCGGGTAGTACCGCGACTGTGGCGGCGATTGGCGCATATGAGCCCGAATATCAGGTATTATCCGATGATATACTCTTCGGGAAGACGCAAGAATTCCGCAATCGCCTTGCCCAAGATGAGAACTTAGATGCGCTCTTGCCAGAGGCGTTTGCCGCCGTCCGCGAGGCGGCACGACGCACCACCCGTTTGCGCCCGTTTGACGTACAGCTTATCGGCGGGATGGTACTCCACAATCGCGGCATTGCCGAGATGAAAACGGGCGAAGGCAAGACGCTTGTCGCGACGCTCCCCGCGTATCTCAACGCACTTTCCGGCCGTGGGGTGCACATTATTACCGTCAACGACTACCTCGCCCGCCGCGATGCAGTGTGGATGGGGCAGGTGTTTGCCGCGCTCGGCATGTCGGTTGGCGTTATCAACGGCGACGCATCGTATCTCTATGACAAGGCACATGCAGAAAACGACGCTATACGCGACGAAGAGGGGAGCTTCCGTGTTTTTTACGAATTTTTGCGCCCCTGCACGCGGGCGCAAAGCTACGAGGCGGACATTACCTACGGTACCAACTCGGAGTTTGGTTTCGACTATCTGCGCGACAATATCTCTTACCGCCAGGAAGAGTTGCGCCAGCGTGGGCACAGCTATGCTATTGTCGACGAAATTGACTCTATTTTGATAGACGAGGCACGCACGCCACTTATTATCTCGGCGCCAACCGCGGAGTCTGAGGATTTGTACAAAAAATTTGCGGCGCTTGTCACACAACTCCACCCGGGGGGCGACTACACGGTAGACGAAAAGCTCAAAGCCATACAGCTCACTGACCAGGGAATAGAGCATGCAGAAAAACTGCTCGGTGTCGAGAATATCTACACCGAACACGGTATCAAGTTTGTCCACCATCTCGAAACCGCTGTCCGAGCGAAGGCGCTATTCCTGCGCGATAAGGAATATGTAGTCCGCAATGGGGAAGTCGTTATCATTGACGAGTTTACCGGCCGTATGCAGCCCGGCCGCCGCTGGAGCGAGGGCCTGCACCAGGCCATCGAGGCGAAAGAGGGAGTCAACGTGCAAAAAGAGTCGCGTACGTTTGCCTCGATTACCTACCAAAACTATTTTCGTTTGTACGACAAACTCGCGGGGATGACTGGCACCGCTAAAACCTCGTCCGAAGAATTTTACAAAGTCTACGGGCTCGAGGTGGTAGAAGTCCCCACCAACAAACCAGTTGTGCGACGCGACCAGAACGACCAAATCTTCCAAACTGAGGATGGCAAGTTCTCGGCGGTAGCGCGCAAAATAAAAGAGCTACATACCAAAGGACAGCCGGTGTTGGTGGGCACGGTCTCGATTGAGCGCAACGAACTGCTCTCGGCGTTTTTAAAACGCGAAGGCATCCCGCACGAACTGCTCAATGCAAAAAACCACGAACGCGAGGGCGAGATTATTGCTGGTGCGGGTGAGCTGGGGCGCGTGACGGTTGCGACAAACATGGCTGGCCGCGGCGTCGACATCAAACTCGGCGGTATCGCCGCCACACCACTGCAGTACAACACCGTACGCGAGCTCGGCGGGCTATTTGTGTTGGGTACCGAGCGGCATGAGGCACGGCGTATCGATAACCAGTTGCGCGGCCGCAGTGGGCGCCAGGGCGACCCTGGTGAGACGCAGTTTTTTGTATCGCTCGAGGACAGTTTGATGCGCATTTTTGCGCCGGACTCGATAAAAAGTTTGATGGGTCGTTTTGGCATACCCGAAGACGAGCCGATAGAAAACAAAATGGTCAGCCGAGCACTCGAGAGCGCACAAACAAAAATAGAAGGATTTAACTTTGACGCGCGCAAACACGTGCTCGAGTTTGACAATGTGCTCGACCGGCAACGCCGCGCGGTCTACGAGCGCCGCCATAAAATTGTAGTGGGTTCCTTAGACGATGTTGCTGATGTACTTGCCGAGCTTGCCACCGCCCATGGCGGGGTCTCGCTGGAGGCGACGGTAGGTGAGCAGAATGAAGCACAAGAAATTCTACAAAGAAAAGAGTTGGAGCTTGGTCGCGAAGAGTTTCTCCAAGGCGCGCGCAACCTAGTGTTGCAGACACTCGATATGCTATG